>NZ_JNJN01000031.1 GCF_000701665.1 Agathobaculum desmolans ATCC 43058
CGCCCCTCTGTTTGAAATATTGTATTTGGCTACGATATCATCCACACTGCCAATTCCGCTAAGATACTCTTCAATGCAATGAATCTTAAATTCCTTGGAATACCTTCTGTTTCCACTTACAAAGGCTTCAATACCGTTCGCTTCGTACTTGGATATCCATCTATATATCTCGTCACGATTCATTCCATAAACATCTTGTAATTGAGAATAGGCAACCTTACCCGACTTATACGCTTCTATGATTTCTATTTTCTTCTCTGGAGTGAATTTTATTTTGCCCATAAAAAATCCTCCTAAAGTAGATTTTGGTTTTTTCCATGGTCTACTTTAGGAGGATCATATCACAATGCCTGACTTTTTATATTGGCACAGCAAACCCGATGCACACTGCCCGTGCACATCGGGTTTTCCGGCTCAGCCGTCATTCTCATTTTCTTCGATCAAACAGGTTTCGCTGTCCAGCATACGCCCCTCAAACGCCTCATAATTGTTCTCATAAATCAGACGCAGCCCCTCCAGCGTCAGGTTGGGATCGACCTCGTCGATCAGCGGGCAATACCGTGCCATCATGCGCCCCATGCCGCCGGTAGCAACCACACGTGTGTTTTCCCCCAGCTCGGCACGGATATCCGTGATGATACCGGTCAATGCGCCCACATAGCCGCGCACCGCGCCCGACTGCATGGACTGCACCGTGGTTTTGCCAATCGCCTTTTCCGGACGCTCAATATCCACCCGCGGCAGCTTGGAGGTCTTCAGGAACAGCGCCTCCATCGCGACCTTCAACCCGGGAAAGATCGCGCCGCCCTGATAGGCGCCGTCCGCATCGATCGCATCGAAAGTTGTTGCCGTACCGATATCGACGATCACCAGCGGCTTGCCGTATTTGCGCACAGCAGATACCGCGTTGACCAGCCGATCCATTCCCACCTCGCGCGGGTTGGCATAGCAGTTCTCTATCCCGATATCCACATCACGCCCTGCGATCACAGGTTTTACGCACAGGTATTTGCGGATCGCATTGATCAGCGTATACATCACCGGCGGCACGACCGATGCAATGATAACCGCATGCGTCTCCGCCCGGTCGATCCCGTGGAAGTGATAGTACTGCGATATCATCATACCAAGCTCATCCGAAGTGCGCTCGGCATTGGTTGAAATACGGAAAGAACCGCGCAGTTTTTCCCCTTCATATAATCCAAATACCATATTGGTATTCCCTACGTCAATGGCTAACAGCATGTCTTTTTTCCCCTTACCCCTTGATTTTTTCCATCCGCAGCAGGCCGCCGTCCTCATCCAGCAGCGCCAGCCCGCATGGGCAGCCGTCCTCAACCGTCAGCCGCGCATAGCTTTCCGGCCCGCCGCGCGGCAGGCTGATACTGCCCGGATTGCACACCAGCACACCGCTGTCCCACGTCAGCTCCATGCGGTGCGTATGGCCGTAAAACGCAAGTGCACAGCCCTGCTCCCGGGCACGCTGCGCCACCAGACCGCCGGACAGCATATAGACCCGTTCCCGATGACCATGCGTTAAAAAAATACGCGTCTGCCCAATGGATACGACCGTTTCCCACGGCACATCCGGATCAAAATCATTGTTGCCGCGTACCCGGCAGACCGGCAGCGAGGGATAAATGTACGCAAGCTCCCGCGCATCACCGGCATAATCCCCTAAATGGAATACCCTGTCAGGTTTTTCCCGCTCGATCGCTGCAATCATACCCGCGGTTCCGCCGTGCGAATCCGAGAAGATCAAAATTTTCACACCTACCGCCCCTTTCGCCGCAATAGCAGTATTTTACACCGTGCAGGCACACTTGTAAACCGGTTTTCACATTTTTTCTCCGCGCTGCATATACTGGCAGTAAATGATGTTTGGAAAGGGATGGATACCATGTCTGATCAAAATGAAATGTTCCGCCGTCTCACCGGCGATCCGGAAACTGTTGCAGCACTGCGCCGCGCCCTGCACACACCGGACGGCAGGCAGGCCGCGCAGGTGATCTCCGACCGGCACGCCGATGTGCTGGAACGCGCCGCGCAGGCCGCACAGCGCGGTGACATGGGAGAAGCCGCACGGCTGGCACAGCAGCTCATGCAGACACAGGAGGGCGCGCGGCTGGCCGATAAGCTCAAACAGATCTTCCACCCGTAAGGAGGCAGCTCCATGGACAATGATATGCTTTCCTCTCTGCTCAGCGACCCCGCCGCCCTGCAAAATGCCATGCAGGCGGTTTCCGGTATGTTGGGCGGAGCAGATAGCGCCGAACCGTCCGTCTCACCCGGCTATGATCCCACCGCCGAGCTGATGGAACACGCCTTGCCGGTGATCGGCACGATCGTGCAAAGCGGGCAGAGCGCTGTCCGTCAGGAAAAACGCGCCCTGCTGGGCGCGCTCAAGCCGTTCGTTACCAAAGAGGTTGCAGGCCAGTTTGACCATGCCCTGCGGCTGGTCAGCATCGCGCGGATGGCTCGCGCCGCCCTTGGGCAATTCGGGCAGGAATCCCCGCTGTCCGGCCCGGCAGACCATCCCGATCCCGGTACATCAAGCCGCTGAACAAAAAGGGAGAGGATTCCATATTGTACAACCGTTATTTGACCGCAGCCGCCGAAAGCGAACCGATCCCGCACCATATTCCCGAACCGGACAGCACCACATACGCAACTGACCATCCGTCTCCTGCATCCGGATTGATGCACGGCCTGTCCGCACGGCTGCAAAACATCCATCTGGATCAGGATACCCTTCTCGTGCTTGCCATCGTATGGTTCCTGCTGAGCGGAAGCGAAGATACATCGGACGGCAGCACCGATTGGGAACAACTGCTCCTGATCGGTATTCTGCTGTTTCTTGGGATCTGACTTCAGTCAGATCCCTTTTTTCTGCGCGGACGCGGCGCAGGCAACGCCGCACAGGTCTGCCGCACCAGCTCCGCCAGAAATGCACGATCCTCCAGATCCTCCACATACAAAAAGCGTGCACCTTCATGCGGCATCACAATTTCCACCGCGGGCAGCAGTGCCCGCCCCACCGGGGTGATCTTTAGGCAGAGCATATCCTCCTCGATTGTGGCAAAAAATTTCCCATCGCACCACAAGCCATATTCTCCAAACATCGGCCGGCACACCACTGTTCCTGCCTGCGCCAGCTGCTCACAGACGTATTGTACAAATGCAGGACTGCTGGCCATTGGTCATACCCCTTTCAGGCGATCCGCCGCCGCATCTGCCAGACGCGCAAAATCCATCAGGCTCAGCCGTTCCCCGCGCACCCGCGCATCCAGCCCTACCGAGCATACCAACCCGGCGATCGCCTCCTTATCCATCTCACTGCCGAGCACCGGACCCAGCGCATTGACCAGCGTTTTGCGCCGCATGTTAAAGGCGGCGCGCACCAGAGCAAAGAACAGCTTTTCATCCTTGGTCTGCACCGCAGGCTGTTCCAGCGGCGTCAGCTGCAGTACTGCGGAATCCACCTTGGGACGCGGCACAAAGCAATCCGCCGGCACATCAAACAGGATCTTCGCCGCCGCATGATACTGCACATAAATGGTAAACGCCGAATAGGCCGCTGTGCCCGGCTGTGCGCAGATACGCTGCGCGACCTCGCGCTGCACCATCACCGTAATGCGTGTAAAAGCACGGCTTTCCAGCAGCGCAGTGATCGCCGGTGTGGTGATATAATACGGCAGGTTGGCGCAGGCGACCGCGCGTTCCTCCCCGAATTTTTCACGGCACAGCGCCGCCAGATCAAGCGCAAGCACATCGCCCTGCACGATCTCGTAATTGTTATGCTCGGAAAGCGTTTCCGCCAGCACCGGCAGCAGGGCACGGTCCAGCTCCACCGCGACCACGCGCGCCGCACGGCGGCACAGCTCGTCTGTCAGGCAGCCCATACCCGGGCCGACCTCGACCACACAGCCTGTTTCTGCCGCGCCGCTCTGCTCGGCAATACGACGCGGCACACTGGCATCGGTCAAAAAATTTTGCCCGAGCGACTTAGAAAAGTGAAAACCGTGCCGTCCCAACACGGCACGGATGGTTTCAATATCGCAAAGGTTCATACCGTTCCCCCTCTATTTATCCTTCTGTCCTTTTTCTGACCCTTGATCTATCCGCATCCCGCCATATACACAGCAAGATGCATCAAGCAGCCGTTACAGTATAAATGTACAAACAATTATCTGTTGATACGGCGAGTGAGAAAAACTTCCATCCGGAAACTTTTTCATCCGTTTTGAAGCAATTCGTCTGCGCTTTTTCGGCAAAGCGCCAGTTTACGGCAATCTCAAGGCCGGCGGCACAAGCCGCCGGCCTTTTGCTCAGATTTTCCGATTGACCGATTTATTCTTCACCCTCGATCAGACCATAACCGCCTGCCGCACGCTTGTACACCACCGCATGGATGTTGTCCGCATCTGCGTTGCGGAAGAAATAGAACTGATGATCCAGCAAATTCATTTGCAGGATCGCTTCGTCCACGCTCATCGGCTTGACCTCAAAGCGCTTGCGGCGCACCACATCAAAATCATCCTCTGCCAGAGCCGCCTGCTGCTCGGCGATCTTATCAAACGCACCCTCGCGCAGACGCTTTTCCAGACGTGTCTTATGCTTGCGGATCTGACGCTCGATGCTGCTGACCGCACCGTCCACCGAAGCAAACATATCGGTCGTTGTTTCCTCTGCACGGACGACCAGACCGGTCTGGCGCACGGTGACCTCCACCGTTTGCTTGCCGCGCAGCTCGCTGAAGGTCAGCGTGGTATCCGAATCCTGGTGGAAATACCGATCCAGCTTTTCGACCTTGCGCAGCGCATATTGACGCAGATCGTCGTCAATTTTGATCTTTCTCTCGACGATGGTAAACTTCATGACATCATCTCCTAACGGGCAGGATGCCCAACTTACTGCGGCCCCGTCCCCTCTCGCCGGAGGAGGCGAGCACCATTGAGGATTTGCTGTCTTTATTATAACACGCTTTCGTACAAATTGTCCAATCTATTTTAACAAAGTTCACAATTTGTTCAGCAGCTTTCCCAACAGAAAATCAAATTTCTCCTTCGGCGTGGCGGGTCACATGGCAAGAGATATTGACTACGCAGGGCAGCCCTGCGATATGCGTACCAAACGGTTCGATCGCGCAGGCCAGCGCAGTGACCGTGCCGCCCAGTCCCTGCGGTCCCACACCCGAAGCATTGACCCGATCGAGCACCGCCTGCTCCATCGCCGCATACAGCGGATCACTGTTTTTCTCATTCACCGGGCGCAGCAGCGCACGCTTGGCCAGATATGCCGCCTTATCCGACGTACCGCCCAGCCCCACGCCGATCACAACCGGTGGACAGGGGTTCGACCCCGCATGAATGCACGCATCCGCGATAAAGTCCACGATTTGCTCCTGCGTAGCGGCAGGCGTGAACATTTTCATCGCGCTCATATTCTCCGATCCGAACCCCTTGGGCGCCACCGTAATCTTTACCCGATCTCCCGGCACCAGTGAGGTATACAGCACGCACGGCGTGTTGTCATTGGTGTTTTCCCGCCGCAGCGGATCACCCACCACGGACAAGCGCAGATAGCCGTCGATATAACCGCGGCGCACACCCTCGGTCACAGCATCTTCAAATACGCCTCCGGTCAGATGTACCTCCTGACCGATCTCCGCAAAAACGATCGCCATGCCCGTATCCTGACAGACCGGCACATCATTCTGCCGTGCCAGATCGCAATTTGCGATCATCTCTCCGAAAATCTCCTTGCCGAGCGGCGACTGTTCCGCTTCACGTCCCTCCACAAACGCCTGCCGCAGATCCGCGGGCAGATAATAGTTTGCATCTATGCACAGACGGCGCACCAGCGCGGTCACTTCCGAAACATCAATCGTTCTCATACTGTCCTCCTGTATTCCGGCACGCCGTTTACAAAAACGGCCTGCACTTCTGTCATAATATCCAGCGGATCACCGCTCCACAGCACGCAGTCTGCATCCATTCCCGGCTGCAGGCTGCCCATACGGTGTGCCATACCGGCAATCTCCGCCGGCACGGATGTGACCGCCCGCAGTGCATCCGTGCGATCCATACCGGCCCGCACAGCCAGCATCAGCGCCATCGGCAGCAGCCGCAGCGGGATCTCCGGATGATCGACCGTAACCGCCGTCGGAATGCCCGCACGGCACAGCAGCCCGGGGGCGGCATCGGTCAGGTTGCGGATCTCGGGTTTGGAACGGTCGGTCATATACGGCCCGCTGACGACCGGCACCCCTTCTTCCGCCAGCAGATCAGCAACCAGATGTGCCTCTGTGCCGTGAATGATGACGGCATGCAGATGAAACTCATTTGCAATACGCAGCGCCGTAAAAATATCATCTGCACGATGCGCATGAAAATGTGCCTGTACCTCGCCGCGCAGCAGCGGCACCAAAGCCTCCAGCTTGCTGTCGTGATCGGGCGCATCCTCATCCGGATCGTGCGCGGCACGCTCCTTGCGCGCCAAATATTCCTGCGCTTTATAAAGCTGCTCACGGATCAGCGCCGCCGTTGCCATCCGGGTGACCGGGCTTTCATCCTTATCGTGATAAACCGATTTTGGATTTTCGCCCAGCGCAAACTTGACCGCCAACGGCGCCCGGACGATCATATCATCCACCCGCCGTCCTGCGGTTTTGATCAGCGCGATCTGGCCGCCGATTGGGTTGGCGCTGCCCGGGCTGACCGCCGTTGCCGTCACCCCTGCTTCGACGGCCTCGCGGAAGCTGCGGTCAAACGGATTGATCCCGTCGATCACGCGCAGCTGCGGCGTAACCGGATCGGTGTCCTCATTGCCGTCCGCGCCCTCAAAGCCCAAGCCATCTTCATATAAACCCAGATGGGAATGAATGTCGATCAGTCCGGGGGTCAGGATACCGCCTGCGCCATCCAGCACCTCTGCACAATCCGGCGGCTCCCCTTCGCCCATGCGGGCGATCCGCCCCTGCTCGAGCAGCACCCAGCCGGTAAAGCGGCGATCCTGTGCATCCATCGTCCAAACGGTAACATTTTTGATCAAAATTTGATTCATGCAAAACCTCATAAAAAAACAGTTGACAGATATGGTAATATATGGTATATTGAATATGGCAGTTGAAAGAACTGCCATGCACCGTTCATATCTTTATCCCCACAATCCTACTTTTGGCGCTCTTTCTGCGGAAAGGGCGCGTTTTTTTGCCCTTATACCCGCTTCACTGCAGCCGTTGGCATACCAAACCGAAAAAAGAAAACCGAGGTCGCCCCCGGTTTTGGTATTATCTGCGGCGGCGCGAACCGTTTTTGCGGTCGGTCGCATGGCGCACATCTGCCTGACGGCTCTCACTGTCCGACATAAACGCCTTCAGTTTATCCTCAAAGCTCATGGTCGCCGGATCGCGCGGCGGCTGCGGCGCACGTCCCCGCGGTGCAGCCGAGCGCTGCTGGAAACGCGGCTGACGGGGCGCAAACCCGCCCGGCCGTTCCTGACGCGGCTCCTGTGGCTGCGCCTTTTTAATGGACAGGTTAATACGGCCCGCCTGATCAATATTGATGATCTTGACCTTGACCTGCTGCCCTTCCTGCAAGAAGTCCTTGATATCGCTGACAAAGCTTGCCGCAACTTCAGAAATATGCACCATACCCGATTTCCCCTCGGGCAGCGCAACAAAGGCGCCGAACTTGGTAATACCGGTTACCTTGCCCTCTACGATCGATCCCACTGCCAAATCCATATAAGCTGTTTTGCCCTCCGTCAATCTTTTCCCTTTTACCGGGCAGATGTATCTACAAATACACGTTCCCCGGGTTCTGCGTAGCTCAGCTCCGAACGGGCCAGCTCGCTGATATCCTCTTCAGAAATGCCATTTTGCATCTCCTCCTGCAGGGCGGCATTGGCCGCCTCATACTCCTGCACCCGCAGGGTAAGGGACTCCAACTCCGCTTTTTTATCCGCGATCTGCGCATGCAGACTGATGATCTTAACTGCCGCACCAAGCAGGAACACCAGCATCACAATTTTGAACCATACCGGCATTTTCCGCTTTGACATTTTGACCACCTTCTGCGCTTTTGCCCGCACCGACTGATATAGTTTTTATTTTATACCTTTCCTTCGAAAAATGGAAGAGGATTTTGCAAACTTTTTTGTAAAAATGCGGATTTTCTCCGGCAGGCGGGACAGTCCGGTTCGATCATACAGCTGCTGTGCTGCCGCGCCGACAGCACAAACACACTGCAAAATAGTGCCGATCATCAGATCCAGCGCCGCCCGCACCGCTCCGCTGAGCGTCAGCAAATACAAGACGCACCCTCCTGCCATTCCCACCGGTGCGAAAAAGCGGTTCTGTCCGGCAGCGAACAGCAGATGAAATTCAAACAGACCGCAAAGCAGCAGCCCCCAGAACAGCGCATCCAGCACCGCTGTTGCGCCGGGTCCGCAGCCAAAGTGATAGCGCACCGTGCGCAGCACATCATACAGCAGCCCGGCGCCTGTTCCCAGCAGCACGCAGCGCAGCAGCAGCAGCAACTGCTCCTGATTGGTAAACGGCTCCATAAACACTCACCTGCCGAACAGGCGGTTCAGCAGACTGCCGCGCGGGGCAGCACTGTCGTCATACTCCAACAGCCCAATCTCTCCCTCCACCAGCAGCTCTCCCGCCTCAAGCTGCAGCCGCTCCACATGCAGCCCCTGCCCGCGGATGACCAGCATCCCGCGCACGGTCTCCAGCAGCACCTGCTCCTCGTCAAAGCTCTGCACATCGGTCACCCCGGAAACAGACAGCTTTTCCCTGCCCTCCAAAATCACCGTATGCGGCATTTCCCTGTTCTTCTCCTCGGATGCCATACCGATCCCTCCTTGCCTGACATATCCTGCTCATCCTATCCTATGTCAGGCCGCATAACGGTATGCTGCCGTTTCCATACAAAAATACGCCGGAAGGAAATCCTTCCGGCGCCGACAAGCTTTCCATGTCAAAGCCTGCTCAAATTTCTTTGTACATTGCTGCGGCATCCGCCTTGAGCGCATGCTCTGCGATTGCTGTTACTTCCACCCGCACCGTGCGCTGACCAAACGCGATCTCGATCACATCCCCCAGCTTGACCTGATAAGAGGCCTTGGCCGGTTTGCCGTTTACCGTGATGCGCGCCGCATCGCAAGCGTCATTTGCCACTGTGCGCCGCTTGATCAGGCGCGAAACCTTCAAATATTTATCCAGCCGCATTTACTTGCCGTTCACCCGATCTTTCAGTGTCTTGCCCGGACGGAATGCCGGCAGAACCGAAGCCGCGATCTCGATCGCCTCGCCCGTGGATGGGTTATGCCCGGTGCGTGCCGCGCGGGATCTGGTTTCAAACGTACCGAAGCCGCTGAACTGCAGCTTGTCTCCTGCGGCCAGCGCATCCGAAATGACGGCGAAAACCATATCCACTGTCTGTTCCGTCTCTTTTTTACTCAATCCTGTCCTGTTCGCAACCTGTGTAATGAATTCACTTTTTTTCATCTGTATCCCTCCGTTTTACCAGCTCTTTGCCTTTTCCCAAAGCGCATCCATCTCTTCCAGCGACAGGTCGGACAGGTTTTTCTGCATCTCGCGCGCCATCTGATCCATCTGCGCAAAACGGTCGGTAAACTTGTTGCACGCCTTTTCCATCGCGCGCTCTGCGTCGATCTTCAAATGGCGCGATACGTTGACCGCAGCGAACAGCAGGTCGCCCAGCTCCTCCTCCGGATCTCCGTCCCCCTGCATGGCGCGGCGCACCTCATCCAGTTCTTCTGCAACCTTATCCAGCGCATCCTCTGCCCGGTCCCAGTCAAATCCGACCTTAGCCGCCTTTTTTTGCAGTTTTTCCGCCCGGATCAGACCGGGCAGGCTTTTTGCCACGCTTTGCAGTGCAGCCGTATCGGTTTCCTGATGCTTTTCCTTGCGCTTCAATTCATCCCAGTTGCGCAGGATTTCCTCCGATGAGCTGACCTCGACCGAGCCGAAAATATGCGGATGCCGGAAGATCAGCTTTTTGCAGATCCCGTCCGCCACATCACCGATATCAAACACACCCTTTTCCTTCTCCATCTGGGTATGGAACACAACCTGCAGCAGCACGTCGCCCAGTTCTTCCTTCAGGTGCTCTGTGTCCTCCTCGTCGATCGCCTCGCAGACCTCATAGGTCTCCTCGATAAAATTGCGGCGGATGGACTGATGATCCTGTTCCCGGTCCCACATACAGCCGTCCGGCGCACGCAGGATCTCCATGATCCGCAGCAGATCGTTAAAATCATATGTTTCTTTTTGCTGAAAATCTACCATAATTGCACTTCCTGCTCATTTCAAATGTAAAAGATCGGCGATTTTCTCACCTTTCGGCAAAAGGAGCACATCCTCCCGCTCGACTGCATGCAGCGCCAGCAGCAAACCGCCGTACACCGCCGCCGCGATCAAAATCGTCACCAACGTGACCAATTTATCCACTATTGTGCCGGGGGCTGCATCCAGCAGATGCGATGCGGCAAAAGAGCAGATATACACAGCCGCCCCCATGCCTGCCGTGGCAGCCAGTGGGCGTCCCACCGTTCGTCCGATGGGCGGCAGCGCATGTGACAGCCGCGCAATGTGGAACAGGTTGAGCAGCGCGATCAACCAGTAGCATGCCGCGGTGCTCAGCGGCGCCCCTGCGATCTGCACTGCCGGATCACCGATCAGATAATAATCCCCGAATATTTTGACCAGCGCGCCGAGAAACATCGAAATCAGCGGCAGGTCGATCCGCCCAAACGCCTGCAACACTGCATTGCTCACGGCAACCAGCGCAACCGCCGGCACTGCCAGTCCCAGCAGACCCATCAGCTGCCCGCCGAGCACAGTGCCTTCCGAATAGAACATCCGCAGGATCGGCCCGGATAACAGCAGAAAACCCGCCCCGGCGGGCAGGGTGATCATCAGCGTCATCCGCAGCGTTGTTGCCACAGTATGGGATACCTTGGTAAAATTCTGCGCTGCCCGCGCACTGGCAATGGTCGGCAGCACGCTGACCGCAAGCGCCGTGATCAGGGTCTGCGGAAGATTAAAAAAGTTAATGGCCATATTGGTGTAAATGCCATAGGTTGCCATTGCTTCCACCGCATCCATCCCCACCGCAGGGCTTTGCAGCCGGGTGGAGATCAGCGCTACGTCGATCAGATCGGTCAGACTCATCACCGCCGAGCTGATCGTGATGGGAATCGACAGCGACAGCAGCGTTTTGGCAAGCTCACCCACCGGACGCATCGCATCATTCAGCACATGTACCGGTTCGGCCTGCCGCCGCGCCACCGCAGCCTGCAGCAGCATATACCCGGCTGCCGCCACTTCTCCCAGTGTAACGCCGAGTACTGTCAGCGCTGCGACCGCCGCCGCACTCATGCCCTGCCGCATGGCGTAATACGCCAGTCCTAAACCGACAACCAGCTTGCCGAGCGCTTCGATCACCTGCGAAACCGCAGTTGGCACCATATTCGACCGACCCTGATAATATCCGCGGAACACCGCGAGAATGGATACCATCAGTACGCTCGGTGCCACCGCCATAACCGCCAGACGTGCGTCCGGCGCTTTGATCCATCCCGCAAAGGTATCTGCACCAAACAACAGCGCCAGCGTGCCCACCGCACCGACCGGCACAAAAATGCCCGCCGCCACGCGCACGATCCGATGTACCTCGTGTTCCCGTCCGCAGGCAGTTGCCTCAGCCACCATTTTGGAAAGCGCTGCCGGCAGGCCAACCGTGGAAATCACCAGCATCGCTGTGTAAATGCGATACGCCGCACTGAACAGACCGGAAGCCGGAGAATCCTCCCCGCCGATCAGGTTTTGCAGAGGGATCTGAAAAAACGCACCGATCACTTTGACGATCAGGCTCGCCGCCATCAAAATAAATGCGCCTTGTATAAAATTCTGTTTTTTTCGCTGCAAACGCTACACGCCCTTCCATTTCATTTGTTTACCGTATGGCCGGGCGCCTGGAAATATGCGCTCACAGCGCACCGCCGCAGGAGGAGCAGAACGCATCCTCACGGCTGCACGGTTTGCCGCAGTGCGGGCAAACGACAACCGCACGCATCCCGGAGAGTTCCTCACGCAGCGCAGCTACCCGTTCCTGTTTGGCATCGACCGCGGCGATTTTTTCGTCCATCTCCTCGCTGGAGACTTCCATTCCACGGTGAAGATCATACACCAGCTTGCCGATCTCCTTATACAGCACCTCGCACTCGGTATTCAGGTCGAAAATCTGAAGATTGATCCGGGTCGCACTCGCCAGCTCGGTCGCCTTTTTACCGGCGGCATCCGCTGCGCGGACGGCGGCCGCGCCCGTCTTATCTGCCATTACCTTGATCTTATCCAGAAACGACTGCATCTTTGCATCCATCGTCCATTGCTCCTTCCGCAGCGATCTGCCATCGCCATATTGGGTTTATTATACTTCACCTGCCGTGCAAATGCAATATTTCCGCCGCATCAGCCGATAAACTCATGCAAAACGGAATCCGTTGGGATCAAATCCGCATAATCGATCGGCGCAACGCTGCCGAGCGCAGCCGCCAACGGCGCCAGATCAGCCGGAGCGAGCGCATCCCCGTGCAGGCGGAGCTGCGGTTCGAGATGCTGCATCAGGATACACAGCTCATACGGCAGGAAGGTATCCACCGTCAGATTAGCCTGCCCCCGGAACGGCGAGATATACAGCCGCTCCCCCCGCCGCACAGAATTCCACTGGTGCAGTGTTTCCTCCACCGGCGAGTTGCGGAACAGGCTGTCACGCATAGCGCGGCGCAAAAAGCGCAGCATATACGGTTCGATCCGTGCTCCCTCCCCGGTCACAACCGCGCTGGCGACCGACAGATACACGCCGGTTGCGGCATGTGCCAGATCGCCCATAATGACCGGATTGAACGAATGGATGCCCTCGATCAGCACCACCTCATCCGGATCCAGACGCAGCGCCCGGTCGCCCGGACAGGCGGTGCGGGTTTCAAAATCAAACCGCGGCAGCACGATCTCCTCCCCCGCAACCAGCTGGGTCAAATGCTGGCTGAGCAGCGGCAGATCCATACACACCGGGCTTTCCAGATCGGGCACGCCGTTTTCCGGATCCTCCGGTACGTCATACGTGCCGATCGTGCGGTAATAGTCATCCATCGAAATCATTTCCGCGTGGATGCCGTGTCCCGCCAGTGCACGTGCGATGCGGTCGTTGGTCGTGGTTTTGCCCGAGGAGGACGGCCCATTGACCAGCACGATCGGCTTGCTTGCACTGTTTGCCGCGATCTCCTCCGCCACCTGCGCCACCTGTGCGCGATACTGCTGCTCGCATGAGGCAATAAAATCCGCAGCATCATATTTGGCACGGTGATTGATATATTTCAGCGTATATTCTGCCATAACGGTCTCCCTCCTTACCGATTCGGGAAGAGCAGCCGGCGCTTGCCTTCTGCCAGCCGGTCTGCGGCGCGGATATATTCCAGCGGATACTTGGGATTGTTCGTCCGCTCGATCCACCCGGTATCCCGATCGACCCGTTTGGATACGCCGCCCGCGCCGAGCGACAGGATGGTTTGCAGCTCTTCCATCATGGTTACATTGTAAAAGCACTCGGTATCCGGCCGGCACCAGCCAACGTTTTCAAAGCCGCCCGCAGTAAATTTTTGCCGGTACAGATAATACGGCCCATAGCCCGCCGCCTGCAGCGCCTCGGATGCACCGTCCAGCATACGGGAAACGCTTTCACGCTGCGCCGCAGCCGCCGCCTTATCAGTCAGGTCGGCGCCGCGCTTGATCGCCAGCGTATGCACGGTGATATTTTCCGGCGACAGGCCGAGCAGCGTGTCGATCGTGCGGGCAAAACGTTCCGGGGTATCGCCGGTCAGGCCGGCGATCAGATCCATATTGATCACAGAAAAGCCTGCCTGCCGTGCCTGATCAAACGCGCGCAGCACATCGGCCGCTGTATGCCGCCGGCCGATCGCCGCCAGTACGGCATCATCCATCGACTGCGGATTGATGCTCACCCGTCCGACGCCCGCCGCGCGCAGCACATGCAGCTTGCCCGGCGTAATGGTATCCGGCCGTCCCGCTTCCACAGTATATTCACGCAAATGGGAAAAATCAAAGTTTTGTTTCAACGTTTTCAGCAAACGGGTCAACTGCGCCTCATCCAGTGTAGTCGGCGTACCGCCGCCGATATACACACTCTGCACCCGCTTGCCCGCCGCACGCACCAGCGCAGCCGTCTGTGCGATCTCGCCGCACAGCGTATCAAGATACGGCTCGATCAAATGACCGGACTGAGCCGTAGTAGCCGAAACGAACGAGCAGTAGTAGCACCGCGACGGACAGAACGGAATACCCACATACAGAGAAATATCCTCCGTACCGATCGCACGATCCAGCGTCATTGCAGTCGCTGCCGCGCGGATGGTAAGCGCCGTGCGCGCCGGCGTTACATGAAAATGCTCCCGCAGATGCTGTGCCGCCTCGCCGCGGCTCATGCCGCGTTCGATCAGCCCGCGCGCCAGCTTGGCCGGCCGCACCCCGGTCAGGCTGCCCCATACCGGCGGCTGGGATAAGGCGGGCACCACCGCCTCGTACACCGTGGTTTTAACCAATTCGGTCACAACACGCTTGCGCTCGAGCGGCGGCAATCCTTCGACTGACGCGCTGCGCACACTTTCGCGCGTCATGCCGTCGATACAGGCCACAGCGCACGCCTGCGCGATGCCGTCCCGTTCCTCCAGCCGGCTGCGGCAATAGGCTCCGTCCTGCACCGCATCCGCCTGTGTCAGCGTAACTGTAGGGAGAAGATGGAACAGCATCTCCTCCACCGCATGCTTAAGCGAATGTCCCTCCAGCGTATAAATCATTGCCGGACCGCCTGCAGCATATACGGATTGGCGCGGCGCTCCTCGCTCAATGTGGACAGCCCTTCATGCCCCGGCAGCACCTGATAATCCCCTTCCAGATCATGCAGGCGCTTGAGCGAACGCAGCATCTGCCCGAAGTCACCGCCCTCAAAGTCACATCGTCCGCATTCATGCCGGAACAGGGTATCGCCCGTAAACAGCACCTCGCCGATGCGGATAACCGAAGAGCCGGGCGTGTGCCCCGGCGTGTTCATGTAATGCGCCGTCATACCGCCGAAGGTGACTTCCGTACCTTCCTTTGCAATGATATCCGGCGTATCCTCGATATACCCCCGCACCATCGGTTCAAACTCGCCCATATTTTCCCGCTTGAGCAGCCACAGGTCGCCCTCCGGCACCACATACTGCGCACCGGTCTTTTCCAGCACCTCATGCGCCGCCAGTAAATGATCGAAGTGTGCGTGTGTGAGCAGCACGTACTTGATCGTCAGGTTTTCCTGTGCGGCCGCGCGCAGGATCGAAGCGGCATTATCGCCGGGATCGACCACCGCGCCCTCGCGGCTCGCCTCGTCATATACGATATAGCAGTTCGTCGCAACCGCGCCCACGCAAAGCTGCATAATTTTCATACTCATTCCTCCGTTATGACCGCATCTGCGCGGTATCCATCCACAAGGTGACCGGCCCGTCGTTGAGCAGCTCCACCTTCATATCTGCACCGAATTCGCCTGTTTCAACCGGCAAGCAGCTTTCCCGGCAGCGGGCGATAAACGCCTCATACAGCGGGATCGCCGTTTCCGGCCGCGCAGCGGCGGTAAAGCTCGGCCGGTTGCCTTTTTTGCAGTCCCCATACAGGGTAAACTGCGATACCACCAAGATGCCGCCGCCCACATCGGCAAGCGACCGGTTCATCTTATCATTCTCATCGGTGAACACGCGCATTTTGACCGTCTTATCCGCCAGATAGACCGCGTCTTCCGCCGTATCCCCATCTGTAATGCCGAGCAGCACCAAAAAGCCCTGCCCGATCTGTCCCCGCACCGCGCCGTCGATCGTGACCGATGCCTGCGATACGCGCTGGATCAATGCTCTCATTTATTATTCTCCATCTCTGCGGGATCCCCCCGCGGTAAATCCCGTCAATCCGTTCTGCCGCCTGCGCTCAGTTCGTATCCACCGTGCGCGTTACATCTACTACGCCCTTGATCGACCGCATCCGGCTGATCAGGTTATCCAGCTGATGCACGCTGGCCACATCCACCATCGCGTTGATCACACCGAAACCGTCGTTCAGATCACGCGCCGATATCTCATGCACATTGATCTTGCACGCAGCCAGCACAGCAGTTACATCACTCAGCACACCAATGCGGCTGCGGGTCGAAATCTGCAGCCCGGTCGAGAAGCGGCTGCCGCGATCCGACGCGGCAAGATCCTCATCCCACCATGCGCGCAGCCAGCGGTCGGGATCCTCGTGCATGTGCACGTTGACACAGTCCCGCCGGTGGATGGAAACGCCGTAACCGCGTGTGACAAAGCCCACGATCTCATCACCCGGAATCGGCGTGCAGCAGCGCGCGAATTTGACCAGACAATTATCGATTCCCTCAACCACAACGCCGGTTCTGCTTTTGGTCATGCGGCGCTTCGGCTGTTCGGGCTGCGGGTGTTCGATATGCTCGGCCTGCTCGCGCTGGCGGCGCAGCTTTCCCACATCATCCTTGACCTTATTGATCACCTTGGTCAATGTGATGCCGCCGTAGCCGATCGCCGCATACAGCTCATCCACCGTGCCGAACGAAAACTTGTTCAGGGTGTTTTTGAGCACTTCCTCATTGTCGTAAAAACCGCTGTACAGCAGGTTGGCGCGCAGCTCACGGTCCAGATCCTCCCGGCCGTTGATGATGTTCTCCTCCCGGCACTCTTTCTTGAACCACTGCTTGATCTTGTTGCGTGCCTCGGTCGTTTTCACGATCTTGACCCAATCACGGGAAGGGCCGTGCGCCTCCTTAGAGGTCAGGATCTCCACGATATCGCCGTTTTTGAGTTGGCTGTCGATCGGTGCGATGCGTCCGTTAATCTTAGCGCCCGTCATGCGGTTGCCCACAGCCGAGTGGATCGCATAGGCCAGATCGATCGGCGTTGCGCCGGCCGGCATATTCACCACATCGCCCTTGGGCGTAAACACGAACACCTCATCTGCAAACAGATCGACCTTGATATTTTTGATGAAGTCCTCCGCCTCGGTATCCTGCTGCGCCTCGAGCAGCTGCCGGATCCAGGCAAAGGCTTCCTCATTTCCCTTCTTATCCAGCCCCTGCTTGTATTTCCAGTGCGCCGCAACGCCGTATTCCGCCATTTTGTGCATCTCGGTCGTGCGGATCTGAATCTCAAATGGAATACCTGCCCGTCCGATGACTGTCGTATGCAGCGACTGGTATCCGTTGGGCTTGGGCGTGGAAATATAATCCTTAAACCGTCCGGGGATCGGCTTATACAGATCATGCACATAGCCGAGCACATTGTAGCAGTCCGCCACGGTATCCACGATAACACGCACCGCACAGATATCGTAGATTTCGTCGATCGTTTTGTGCTGGGCATACATTTTACGATAAATCGAGTAAATATGCTTTACCCGCGCCGAGATCGTATTGGCGATATGCGCCTCCTTCAGCTTTTCGCCGATACGGTCCTGAATGCCCTTGAGAAATTCCTCATGCTGCTCGCTCTGTGCCTTGAGCCCTTCCACGATCTCGTGGTAGCCGATCGGGTCGAGCACCTTAAGCGAAAGATCCTCCAGCTCCCACTTGATCCGGCTCATGCCCAAACGGTGTGCGATCGGCGCGTAGATCTCCATGGTTTCCAATGCCTTATCGCGCTGCTTGCGCTCGGGCAGATACTGGAAGGTGCGCGCGTTATGCAGCCGGTCCGCCAGCTTGATCAGGATCACGCGGATATCTTTGGCCATCGCCATAAACATCTTGCGCAAGTCTTCAAACTGCTCCTGCTCCTTGGAGTAGCGCAGCATCCCCAATCGGGTAACGCCATCCACCAGCTCGGCTACCGGGGTGCCGAACTTATTTTCGATCTCCTTATATCCGAAACCGGTATCCTCGATGCAGTCATGCAGCAGCGCAGCGCAGATCGAATCGGTATCCAATCCCATCTCGACCACGATCTCCGCCACAGAAACCGGATGGATAATATACGGCTCACCGTTGCGGCGCTTCTGCCCTTCGTGCGCGTTGGCCGCACATTCGTATGCCGCACGGATCTTTTTGATATTCGCCTGCGGGTTCTGTTTCTGCACGCGATCCAGCAAAAAATCCAGTTTGTTCTGCATAGTAGTTCCCCCTTGCCGGTCATCCGGCCATGCTTTGCAGCGTAGCCAGTACGACCGACCCTGAAATATCCGCCTTACCCTTGTAAGGCTTGAGCAGGATGTTGAGCATCCCCTCTTTGAAGTGGTAGCTGATCAGTCCGGATTCGGAAAACACATCCAAACAGACGAACAGCTTGCCGATGTTGATCTCCCGGCGGCTCTCCCATGAGACACGGCGCGACAAGGCGCCGTCCGGCACGGAAAAACGGCCGTCCTCCGCGCGGCAGGTGATATGCCGCCACACCGCCACCAGATCGCCGCGGTCAGGCAGCAGGACGCGCGCCTCACGCGCGGTCAGCGGACCGTCCGCCATATAGGTATTATAAATGTTCAGCAGCTTTTGATCTGCCAGATGCTCGCACTCGCTCAGCCGCGCATCATTCAGCGTAAGCTGCACCGAGCGCCGTCCGCGGAACTCATTGATCTCCAGATGGAACGCGGCATCCACCTGATTGCCTTCCACAAAGCCCAATCCACCCATGCCGGTGCCGAACCACATGGCGGAAAACCGGATGCCGTCCTTGATCAGCGTCAGCCGCACATGACGGTCGGAGGAGATCGGCGTGATTTCTTCCACCGTCATATCCTTCATGCAGAACACCGGCTCGGGATTGCCCATCCCGTACGGCTCCAGCACGGACAGCGCACTGATGTTTTGCATCGAAATCCAGTTCGGCTGCACCATGCAGTCGATCGGCAGCTGCGGCATCAGATCTGCCATTGTCACATGCTGCTCCGCGTAATCGCGCAGACGGGCGCGCAGCTCCTCCACGTGCTCCGCAGATACCGTCAGCCCAGCTGCCAGCTCATGGCCGCCGTAGCGCTCAAGCAGATCCGAGCAGGAGGACAGCGCCTCGAACAGATTAAATCCCTTGACCGAGCGCCCCGATCCCTTGCCTACACCGTTCTCATCGAGCGAGATCAGCACCACCGGGCAGCCGTACCGGTCACACAGACGGGAGCAGACAATGCCGATCACGCCGTGGTGCCAGCCCTTGCCGGCCAGTACGATAATTTTATCCTCCGCCGGGCGGTACTCCCGGCGCAGGCGGGCCAGCGCCTGTTCCAGAATGGTATTTTCCTCCTGCTGACGCAGCTTATTCTGTTCACACAACGCGGCTGCCAATTCCTGTGCCCGCACAGGATCCTTGGTCAAAAACAGTTCGGCAGCCAAATCGGCATGCCCCATGCGTCCCGCCGCATTGATGCGCGGCGCCAGCACAAAGCTGATCGTAGAGGAGGTCAGCCGACGCTGTTTCATCCCCGCCTCGCGCAGCAGCATTTCCAAACCAATGTTGCCCGTGCAGGACATTTTGTCCAGCCCTGCGCTGACGATAATCCGGTTTTCGCTCACGATCGGCATCACATCTGCCACCGTACCCAGCGCGACCAGATCGGCATAGCGATCCAACATGGCATCGGTGTCGCCCTCGAGCGCACAGATCAGCTTAAACGCCACCCCCACGCCGGCCAAGCTGGCAAAGGGATAGCTGCAGTCCGGCCGTTTGCAGTCCACCACTGCATCGGCTGCGGGCAGGCTGTCGTGGCACTCGTGATGGTCAGTGATGACCACTTGTATGCCCAGATCCCGTGCGGCAGCGATCTCCTCATCCGCCGTAATGCCGGAATCCACCGTGATCAGCAGGCGGGTGCCCTCTTCATACAGTTGTTCCATCGCCGTGCGGGTCAGGCCGTAGCCTTCCCGCAGACGGTTGGGAATATAATACGCACAGTCCGCTCCCTTAGAGCGCAGATAATCCACCAGCGTGCAGGTTGCCGTAATGCCGTCCACATCGTAATCGCCGTACACCACGATCCGCTCACCGCGTGCCATGGCGCCGCGGATCGCAGCCACCGCCTTATCCATATCGGTCAGCAGAAAGGGGTCATACAGGCCGGCGCGGTCACTGCTCAGATATGACGCTGCCGCCCGTGCGGTACCAATACCGCGGGCAGCCAGCACAGCTGCCGTCAGCGGCGCATAGCCGTCCTGCATGAGTGTGTCCACCTGCTCCCGTTCCGGAGCGGCGACCACCCATCGCTTTGTTTTCATAGAACTCCCTCATTTATTTTTTATTACAAGTATTATACCAAAACAAGGGCAAAAGCTCAACATTTTTATGCAACCTGCAAAAAGCGGGTGTTTCTTTCCGAAACCCCCGCTTCTCTCTCGCAAAAAACCTTATTCATCCTGTTCGGCGTGCTGTGCGCGCGCCAGCACCGGCCCAAGATACCGGCCCGTATAGGAGCCTTCGCACGCAGCCACCTCTTCCGGTGTGCCCTGCGTCACCAAACGGCCGCCGCCGTCGCCGCCCTCCGGCCCAAGGTCAAGGATATAATCCGCCGTTTTGATCACGTCCAGATTATGCTCAATCACCACCACGGTATTACCCGCATCCACCAGCTTTTGCAGCACATCCACCAGCCTGTGGACATCCGCAACGTGCAGGCCGGTGGTCGGCTCATCCAGAATATAGATGGTTTTGCCGGTCGAGCGTTTAGAAAGCTCGGTCGCCAGCTTGGCGCGCTGCGCCTCGCCGCCCGAAAGTGTGGTGGAGGACTGTCCAAGCTTGACATACCCCAGCCCGACCTCGCGCATGGTTTCCAGCCGCCGGGCGATCTTGGGGACATTGGCGAAAAACTCGCATGCCTCATCCACCGTCATATCCAGCACTTCATAGATGTTTTTGCCTTTGTATCTCACTTCCAGAGTTTCCTTGTTATAGCGTTTGCCCTTACACACATCGCAGGGCACATACACATCGGGCAGAAAGTGCATTTCGATCTTCAGCAGTCCGTCGCCCGCACAGGCCTCACACCGGCCGCCCTTCACATTAAAGGAAAACCGGCCCGGCCCGTAGCCGCGCGCCTTGGCATCCGCAGTTTTGGCGAACAGCTCGCGGATATCATTGAATACCCCGGTATAGGTTGCCGGGTTGGAGCGCGGCGTGCGCCCGATGGGTGACTGGTCAATGTCGATGACCTTGTCCAGATAAGAAAGGCCGGTGAATTTATCGTGCGCCCCTGCGCGTGTTTTCGCGCCGTTCAGCTCAGCAGCGAGCTTTTTATACAGGATCTCGTTGACAAATGAGGATTTGCCCGAACCGGACACACCGGTCACGCAAGTCAGCGTTCCCAACGGGATCGTAAAATCCGTATGCTTGAGATTATTCACCGCGCAGCCGGTCACGGTCAGTTTTTTGCCATTGCCCTTGCGGCGCACGGCAGGCACCGGAATGAACTTCCTGCCGGACAGATACTGCCCGGTCACCGAAGTCTCGCTTTGCAGCAGCGCGTCCACCGTGCCTTCAAACACGACCTCGCCGCCGTTCCGTCCCGCACCCGGGCCGATATCCACAATATGGTCGGCGGCAAACATGGTATCCTCATCGTGTTCGACTACGATCAGGGTATTGCCCAGATCGCGCAGGCGCTTCAGTGTTGCCAGCAGCTTGTCATTGTCCCGCTGGTGCAGACCGATGGACGGCTCGTCCAAAATATACAGCACACCCATCAGCGATGACCCGATCTGCGTTGCCAGACGGATACGCTGGCTCTCGCCGCCGGACAGCGTACCGGACGAACGCGCAAGCGTCAAATATTCCAATCCGACCGACTGCAAAAACCCCAGCCGGTCCATGATCTCCTTGATCACACGGTCACCGATTTTGTGCTGCATCTCGGTCAGCTGCAAGCCGTGCAGAAACTCCATCGCCTTGACGACCGACTTTTCGGCAAATTCCGCAATATTCAGCCCGCCGAGCGTGACCGCCAGCACCTCCGGCCGCAGCCGCCGACCGTGGCAGGCCGGACAGGGGATCTCGCTCATGCACTCCTCGATCTCCGCGCGGGAATAATCGCTTGTCGTTTCGCGGTAACGGCGTTCCAGATTGTTCACGATGCCCTCAAACGGCTGCCGCATCACACCGCCCGATACACGGCTGACCGCCAGCTCAAGCGGCTCCTCCCCCGTGCCGTACAGCAGCTCGTGCAGCGCCTGTTTGTCCAATGCGTCGATTGGCGTATCCAGCGTAAAGCCGTGTTTTTTGCCGAGCGCGGAAAAATACATATAAGAGATCGTACCCGGTTCGGCGTTGCCCCAGCCCGATGCACGGATCGCCCCCTGCCGGATGGACAGCTTTTTATTCGGAATGATCCGGTCGGGATCGACCCGCATCTGCTTGCCCAGTCCGGTACAGACCGGACACGCGCCGTACGGATTATTAAAGGAAAACATGCGCGGCGTCAGCTCTTCGATCGAAATGCCGCAGTCATCACACGCATAATTCTGCGAAAAGGACAGCGGCTCCCCGCCGACCACATCCGCAATGACCAGACCGCCCGACAAGGCGGACGCCGTTTCGACCGAATCTGTGATGCGTCCGCGCGCATCCGGCCGAATGACCACACGGTCCACCACGATCTCAATGTCGTGCTTGAGCGTCTTTTTCAGCTTGATCTCCTCGGCAAGGTCGCGCACCTCACCGTCCACCCGCACACGGACATAGCCCGATTTGCGCGCGTCCTCCAGCACCTTGGCATGCTCGCCTTTCTTGCCGCGGATGACCGGCGCAAGGATCTGTACGCGCGTTTTTTCCTCCAGCACCATCAGCCGGTCGATGATCTGATCGATGGTCTGCTGATGGATCTCCTTGCCGCACCTCGGACAGTGCGGCGTACCGATCCGCGCCCAGAGCAAACGCATATAGTCATAGATCTCGGTCACTGTGCCGACCGTTGAGCGCGGGTTCTGCGAAGTGGTCTTCTGGTCGATCGAGATCGCAGGCGAAAGGCCGTCGATATAATCCACATCCGGCTTGTCCATCTGGCCCAAAAACTGCCGCGCATAGCTAGACAGTGACTCTACATAGCGGCGCTGTCCCTCCGCGTAAATCGTATCAAACGCCAGCGACGATTTGCCTGAACCGGACAGGCCGGTCAGCACGACCAGCTTGTCCCGCGGAATCTTGATGTCGATATTTTTCAGATTGTGCTCTCGCGCACCCTTTACATGGATAAATTCCTGCATGTTCACCTATCCTTAATTTCCAATATGCGGTATCTGTTTTGCGCCTCTCACAGCTCGAGTACGCTGCCCGCCGTTAAAAAGGCGATCTGCTCTCCGAGCGTTTCGCGCAGCACCGCAAACGCATGCTGTCCGGTGCAGTGGCAGGTATAATACCGGCTGCCCGTCTGTTTCAGCCGCGCCGCGACCGCATGGATCGCTTCATCCGGCTCGCTTTTGCCCGTACTAGGGCTGAACAGGTGCATCCCGCCGATGACCACATCAGGGTCGCGCCCAATGATCTCCTTTGCGCGGGCGCAGATGTTGACCACGCCCCGATGCGCACAGCCGGTCAGCAGATAGACCTTATCCTGTTCCCGCAGGATCAGGCTCTGCTCGTGCAGGAACCGGTCGGGCACATATTGTCCGTCCTCCTGCTCATACAGCGTGCGGTTGCCGCCCGGACAGCATTCCTGTCCGGGCACATCGGAAAACAGCGTCATATTCTCATCCAGAACGGTCACGCCGTCGGTCAGGATCAGCCGCTCATCCTCCTGCAAGGCGGGGTCCAGCCCGATTGCACGGACGCCGTCCGCCTTGTGCGAAAAATGCGGCTCAAACGCCTGCCGGTGCAGATACACCGGCGCCCGCCGGTTGATTTCCAGAAACGCAGCCAGTCCGCCGCCGTGGTCGTAATGCCCGTGCGAGACAAAGGCCGCATCCACCGCCTCCGGCCGCACACCGAGCGTCCGCGCGTTTTGCAGATACCGATCGGTCTGACCCATATCGAACAGCAGCCGGCGGCCGTTTGCCTCAATATAAAAACTCAGCCCATGCTCGCAAACAAATGCAGATGAGCAGGCAGTATCCTCCATCAGGGTATACAGCTTCATTTTCCTTCCTCCAATGCCTTGATCTGATCGCGCAGCTGCGCGGCGATCTCAAATTCGAGCATTTTGGCCGCCTCCTTCATCTGGCGGGTCAGGCGGGCGATCTCCTGCTGTTTTTCGCCCTTGGTGCGCAGTTTTTTCTTGCTGCTCGTGGGTACGTTGGACGTGATCTCGATGACATCCTGCACTTTTTTGCGCACCGACTTGGGCACGATACCATGCGCCTGATTAAAAGCATCCTGCAATGCACGGCGGCGCTCGGTCTCATCCATCGCGCGGCGCATGGAGGGTGTGATGCTGTCCGCATACAACACGACCATGCCATGCTCGTTGCGCGCCGCACGGCCGATGGTCTGGATGAGCGAGGTTTCCGAACGCAGGAAGCCCTCCTTATCCGCATCGAGGATCGCCACGAGCGATACCTCGGGAATATCCAATCCCTCGCGCAGCAGGTTGATGCCGACCAGCACATCGAACACGCCGAGGCGCAGATCGCGCACCAACTCTTGCCGCTCGATGGTTTTGACATCGTGGTGCATATAGCGCACCTTGATGCCTGCCGTTTCCAGATAATTGGTCAGATCCTCGGCCATTTTCTTGGTAAGCGTCGTCACCAGCACGCGCTCCCCCTTAGCAGTGCGCGCGTTGATCTCTCCGATCAGGTCGTCGATCTGCCCGTCAACCGGACGCACGACCACCTCAGGATCGAGCAGGCCGGTCGGACGGATGACCTGCTCGACCACCTGCCCTGAGCGGCTCAGCTCATATTCCGCCGGCGTTGCGGAAACGTAAACGATCTGGTTCAAACGTTCGTTAAATTCGTTGAAGTTCAGCGGACGGTTATCATAGGCCGAGGGTAGGCGGAAGCCGTTTTCAACTAGGCTTTCCTTACGGGCGCGGTCGCCGTGATACATCGCGCGCACCTGCGGCAGCGTCACATGGCTCTCGTCCACGATGAGCAGAAAATCCTCCGGAAAATAATCGATCAGCGTGTATGGGGCGCTGCCTGCTTCCCGGCGCGACAGCACGCGGGAGTAGTTCTCAATACCGCTGCAAAAGCCGATTTCCTGCAACATTTCAATATCATACCGGGTGCGCTGGCCGATGCGCTGCGCCTCGATCAGCTTGCCGTTCTGCTCAAAATACTGGATACGCTGCTCCAGCTCCGCCTCGAGATCCTTGATGGCAGCCTCCAGCTTATCCTTGGGCGTGACGTAGTGGCTCGCCGGAAAGATCGCGGTGTGCCCCAGCTCGCCCAGCGTTACGCCGGTCAGCGGGTTGATCCGGCTGATGCGGTCGATCTCATCCCCAAAAAACTCGATGCGCACCACATCCTCATCCGAATAAACCGGCCAGATCTCCACCGTATCACCGCGCACGCGAAAACGGTTGCGTTCAAACGCAATGTCGTTGCGCTCATACTGAATATCGATGAGGCGGTGGATCAGGGTCTCCCGACTCATCTCCATGCCCGGACGCATGGAAATGACCATTTTCTTATAGTCGATCGGGTCACCCAGAGAGTATATGCAGGATACCGAGGAAACGATGATCACATCCCGCCGTTCGGACAGCGCCGAGGTCGCCGAGTGGCGCAGCCGGTCGATCTCGTCATTGATCGCGGAGTCCTTTTCGATATAGGTATCGGTCGAAGCGATATACGCCTCGGGCTGGTAGTAATCATAGTAGGATACAAAGTATTCGACCGCATTATGCGGAAAAAACTCCCGCAGCTCGGTGCAGAGCTGCGCGGCCAGCGTTTTATTATGCGCGAGCACCAACGTCGGCCGTTGGGTCTGCTCGATGATATTCGCCATGGTAAAGGTTTTGCCCGAACCGGTCACGCCCATCAGGGTCTGCTCGGTCAGGCCGTTGTTGATGCCCTCCACCAGCTTGGCGACCGCCTGCGGCTGGTCGCCCGCCATCTGATAATCGCTTACAATGCGGAATTCCGGCATATGCTACCTCCTTGTGATCGGGATATACTGCTGTGCAGCGCGTATCCGCTTGACTGAGCAAAACTTGTCCCGCGCCACGATGCAGTGATCCACCAGCTCGATCCCCAGTCCGCGCAGCGCACTTTCCAGCTCCGCAGTTACGCGCAGATCCTGTTCGGACGGACGCGCCGCCCCGTTCGGGTGGTTGTGCGCTATGGCAACCCCCGCCGCCTGACAGAACAGCGCGCCGCTGGCGATCTTATACGGATCGACCTGCACATGCGAGCGTCCGCCGCGGGCAACCTCCTCACATTTGATCACACGTCCCGCTCCATCCAGATAGGCAGCCAGCAGCACCTCTTCCCGCTCGGTCTGCAGCTGCGGGATAAAATAGGCGCCAATGCGTTCGGCGTTGTTCAGCGGCTCGCTGTACTGCTCCATCCGGTCAACATCCATCTGATACCGGCTGACGAGCGCAAAGCACAGGGTCAGCAGGTCAGCCGCACGCGGGCCGATCCCCTCGACCTGCTGCAGCTGCGCCGCCGGCGCTTCGAGCACCGCATGCAGGGAGCCGAAGCGTTCGAGCAGCCGGTGCGCCGTGCCGTTGGTATCGGCACGCGGGATTGCGAAAAACAGCAGCAGTTCCAGCACCTCATGGTCGGCAAATGCGGCCAGACCGAACCGGCGGAAGCGCTCCAGCACCCGCTGCCGGTGATGCGTATGCAGTTGATCAGCCATCAAGCCTCCTCCTTCCTGCACTGTACTGCGGCGCATCAGTCCGGATGCACCCGCTGCACAGCCTGCCGCAGCGCCCGCTGCACCAGCGGACTGTCCTTGATCTCCGGAAACGGCACTGTGGGCTGCGGCGCCCCTTCATGCGGGCGCAGGCTCTTTCCCATCCACAGCACATCGCGCCACTGCCCGAATTTATACATGCTTTCCTGATAGGCACCCGAGATAATAAATCCCATTGCCTTGTGGAACTTCATCGACCGTTCGTTGGGTGAGGTAATGCCGACATAGATATTATAGTATCCCTGCATGGCCAGCAGCTCAAACAACGCCGCATAAATCGCCCCTGCGATCCCGTGCCGGTGCCAATCGGGCGACACATAGATCGAGGTTTCGACCGACCATTGATAGGCTGCACGCGTGCGGTGCGGTGCTGCATAGCCATAACCGGCCACCACCCCGTCCACCGTGCAGACCAGCCACGGCAGGTGCGCCGTATACGCGCGCATCCGTCCGACGAATACCTCCAATACAGGCGGCTCGTATTCGCTCGAAACCGTGGTTTGAAGCACATACGGCGCGTAAAGCGCCAGCATATCTGCGGCGTCTGCCTCTATTGCAGGACGCAAAACAACTTCCGGCATATGGTTTTCTCCATTTCAGCAAAGATTCCGACACTTTATTATAGCGCGTGCCGCGTAGTTGTTCAACCGCTTTTTCGTGATCGCTCCGCCGAAAAACGTACATTCGTTCGCACGTTATTTGTGCGCTTTTGCGGCAAAATCGAACGCCCTGTCCCTTTGCCGCAGAACGCGGGAAAGCCGGTTGCAATCCGCACCGGATTGGGGTATACTGTTTACGTCAATTTTTGCAGCAAGGGAGGCTTCTGCATGGCGCGTTACGGTTTCATCCACTCCAAGGAAGATATTAAATTCCTTATCCTGTTTGCAATGGATCTGCTGCCCTTTCCGGTCAGCTTCAGCACGATCGTGGATCTGACAACCTGGTGTGATGAAGGGTTCGGGTATTTCGAGCTGAGCGAGGCATTTTACGAGCTGCCGTCCACCGGTCACATCGCAGAACAGGACAGCGCCGGCGAAAAGGTCTATGCCATCACCGACAAGGGCCGCGAAGCGATCCGCATTTTCGAAAAGCAGCTCCCCTATCCGGTGCGCGAAGCCGCACAGCGCTCTGCCCTGCGCGTGGTGCGGCAGATCCGGCGCGATGCCGCGATCCACACCGCCGTGGCCGAACACAGCCCGAACGATCTCACCGTCCGCATGGAGATGGAACAGGTGTTTGCAATCGAAATGAACGTGGTCAACCACAGTCAGGCTGCTCTGCTGGAAAAAACCTTTAAGGCCAACGCCGAAGCGATCTATCAGGTGCTGCTCTCCGCGATGACCGAAAATTATGAATCCGGGAAAGAAGACAAGAACCCTTGAAGTATCTCAAACAACTGGGCGTACTGCTCACTTGCTGCATCGCAGGCGATGCGCTCTCTATCCTGCTGCGCGGCGCCCTGCCGGGCAATGTGCTGGGTATGGTGCTGCTGCTTTTGCTGCTGGTTACCGGCCGCGTGCAGACACGCCATGTAGAAGCCGCTGCGGACTTTTTGCTGCAGAATATGGCGTTTTTCTTTTTGCCCGCCTGTCTGGGCGTGCTGGATATTTTTTCACAGATCAAAAGCGAAATCGCAGCGATCCTTGCCGTCTGCGTGCTGACCACACTGTGCACCGCTGCCGCCACCGCACTCACCGTGCATCTGGTATTCCGGCTGCAGCACCGCACCGGAGAGGAGGCGCTCGACCATGACTGAACTGCTCGCCTCTCCCACCTTGTGGCTGTGCGTTTCCATCGTCTGCTATGCCCTTGGCCAAGCCTTGCAGCGCAAAACCGGCTCTCCCCTCTGCAATCCGCTGCTGATTGCCGCCGCATTGGTCGGCATCCTGCTGATCGCCACCGGCACCGCTTACCAAACCTATCTGGAAGGCGGCCGGCTGATCTCCTTTTTCCTCACCCCGGCAACGGTCGCACTTGCTGTGCCGATCTACCGTAAGCTGGATGTGCTGCGCGCCAATTTGCTGCCTATTCTGGCCGGTGCGTTTGTCGGTTCACTGGTCTCGATCGTCAGTGTCATTGGCTTTAGCCGGCTGTTCGGCCTGTCGGATATCACCACGTGCTCGCTCATCCCCAAATCGGTTACCACCCCGATCGGCGTAGCACTTGCCGAAATGCTCGGCGGGCTGGCGCCGGTTACTGCAATCGCCATCGTATTCACCGGGATTGTCGGTGCGATTCTGCTGCCGGTATTCCTCAAGTGCATTGGCGTGCGCAATGCCGTGCAGATGGGGCTTTCCATCGGGACAGCCGCCCATGCAGTCGGTACCTCACGTGCGATCGAGCTGGGAGAAACCGAAGGCGCCATGAGCGGCCTTGCCATCGGCGTAGCCGGTCTGCTCACCGCCCTGCTCGTTTCCATCGGCTCGCTGTTTCTATAAAAATTGCAGCTTGCTGCAATTTTCTATTTGATGCGCGCGGCTCGCGCAAAGACTTTTTCAACAAGCTGCACCCGGAAGGCGTCTGTCACCGCCTTCCGGGTTTATTTTATCCCATGAGTATCCTTATTGATAAAATCAGTATTCCGTGCATCCATCTGCATAAAACCACATTTGCAGCACGTAATATAAAACCCGAGGGCATCTCCCTCGGGTTTTCAGCGGTCGGAACGCTTTCCGCAGCCTTCGGATCACTCCGCCCACGGCAGCGCGGAACCGTCTGCCATCATCCAGCCGCGCTCCTCATCCCAGCGCACATCCGCAACATCGATCGGATGCGCCAAAACGGCGTCGGTGTCTCCGGTGGAGATTCGATAATCCCCATACTGATCCATATAATACAGCAGGCCGTCCGTATCCAAACCGTTATAAAACACGGTCAGCACATCACCGTGTGCAAATGTCCGACACTTGACCAGGCGACTCTCCGGCAGCGGCGCACCGTCTCTCCACTGTTCTGCACGCGCAATGCAGGCATCAACGTCTTCCACCTGATAGGCATCCGTCGTATTCAGATGTACCAATGCACCGGCGTTGAAAAATTCCTTGCTGAGATCCCCGCTCCAGCCGTTCTCACCGCGCTCCTTCAATTCGATCGCAATGACCTTTTTCCCATCGGTCAGTTTCATAGCGATTCCTCCTTCCAGAATATCTATCAGGTATTATACACCTCTTTCGGATTTTGCAACAGCCCTTTCCCGACAAATATTTCTGTCATATGTCAAATATCATACTTGACATATGACAGAAACAGAGGTATAGTAAATTCATAATCAACATATGTCAATAACCATTCTGCTGTAAGGAGGCGGAAAATGCCACGTCCCAAAAAGTGCAGAAAAGTATGCCGCTTGCCGCAAACGCGGGAATTTCATCCTGCCGGTGCGGTTTCCTGCGGCGCTGCCGTGATCCTGACGGTCGATGAATACGAAACGATCCGGCTGATCGACAAGCTGGGCTTTTCGCAGGAGGAATGCGGCAGCAATATGCAGGTAGCGCGCACCACCGTTCAGGCGATATACACCTCTGCCAGAAAAAAACTGGCAGACGCGCTGGTAGACGGCCGCCCCCTGCGCATTGAAGGCGGCGATTTCCAGCTTTGCGACGGCACTGAATCATTCTGTGCCTGCGGCGAGTGCCACCGCCGCCGCGGGCATTGCAGAAACATCACCAGTCAGGAGGAGAAGCAAAATGAAAACAGCGATCCCATTGGATGAAAACAAACAGGATGTCTGTATCGTGCTGGCACGCACGCCGTTTTTCCTGTTCCGCGAAAACGGCACGGATACCATCGTAGAAAACCCGGCAGCGCAGGCGCAGAGCGGCGCCGGGATCCAAGCCGCACAGTTTTTGGTAGACAGCGGCGTAACCGCACTGATCACCGTCCGCTGCGGACAGAATGCCGCTGATGTGTTTCATGCAGCCGGCATGAAGATCTACCGCTCGGTTCATCAAACCGCGCTGGAAAACCTTTCTGCGCTGGAGGCGGGAGCCCTGCCGGAGCTGACACAGTTTCACGGCGGTTTCCACGGTGCGCTATGAAGATCGCCTGTCTGAGCGGCAAGGGCGGCGCAGGCAAAACGCTGGTCGCGGTCAATCTGGCAGCCGCTGCCGGCTGCGCCACCTATATCGACTGTGATGTGGAAGAGCCTAACGGACGGCTGTTCCTCCCTCCGCAGGAGACAACGCAGACCGAAATATGTTCGCTTCTGCCCGCATTCGACGCGAAAAAATGCACCGGCTGTAAACAATGCGTGTCATTCTGCCGGTTTCACGCCCTGATGTATGTCAAAGAAAAGCCCGTTGTCTTTCCCGAAGTATGCCACAGCTGCGGCGGATGCGCATTGGTATGTCCGGAAGGCGCGGTTTCTGAGCAAAAAAAGCCCGTGGGCGTACTGGAAACCGGCCGGTATGGGGATATCCGCGTCATAACCGGTATTCTCCATCCCGGCGAGGCCTCGGGTATTCCGTTGATCCGCGCAGCACTCCGCCAAGCGCAGGGCGATACCATCATCGACTGCCCGCCCGGCAGCGCCTGCTCTGTGATGGAATGTGTGATGGATGCAGATTATTGCATACTGGTTGCGGAACCGACCGCTTTCGGCTTCCACAATTTCAAAATGGTGCACGAGCTGGCCGCACTGCTGCACAAACCCTGTGGTGTGGTAATCAACAAGCAGGAGCAGCCCTATGCGCCGCTCGAAGCCTTCTGCCGGGAGCAGGGTCTGCCCATTCTGGCCCGCATCCCGTATGACCGCACACTGGCCGCACAAGCTGCCGCAGGCCGGCTGGTATTCCGGCACAGCGACACAGCACGGCAGATATTCACGGCGCTTTGGGCGCAGATCGGAGGTGCCGTATGAAACGTCTGCTTCTGTTAAGCGGCAAGGGCGGCACGGGCAAAACCACAACCGCCGCCGCATTCATCCGCTTTGCCCAAGCAAAGGCGGCAGCGGATTGCGATGTAGACGCCCCCAACCTGCACCTGATCCATGCACAGACCACAGCCCCGCAGGTATCGGACTTTTTCGGCGGCGATAAGGCTGTGATCGATCCCGCGCGATGTACCGGCTGCGGCCTATGCCAAACGCACTGCCGGTTCGATGCCCTGATTGCGCAAAACGGAATATATCAGGTCAACGAATATGCCTGCGAGGGCTGCGGCGTCTGCGCACAGGTCTGCCCGCAGGGCGCGGTGCGCCTGACCGAGGATATCGCCGGACGCAGAGAACTGTACCGGGATGACAAAGTGTTCTCGACCGCCACCCTGAAAATGGGGCGCGGCAATTCCGGCAAGTTGGTTACCGAGGTCAAAATGGCCATGCTGAAAAACGCGCCTGAGGACGCCGCGCTTGCTATTGTGGACGGTTCGCCCGGCATCGGCTGTCCGGTCATTTCCTCTGTCAGCGGGATGGACCTTGTGCTGGTGGTGGCCGAACCGAGCCGTTCCGGCATCAGCGATTTGCAGCGGCTGGTCAAAACCGTCCGGACTTTCGGTGCCAAACTGGCCGTCTGCGTCAACAAATGGGATGTCAGCCCGGAAAATACGCAGGCGATCCGCGCCTACTGCCAGCAGGAGGACATCACGTTTACCGGCGTCATCCCATATGACAAAGCCGCGTCTTCCGCCATCAATGCCGGCAAAAGCCTTGCTGATGTGGACTGTCCCGCCCGGGAGGCGCTGAAATCTGTTTTCGAAGCCACAAACAAATTGCTTGATGTATAAACCAAAAAGGAGAAATGTATCATGAAAATCGCAGTTGCAGCTATGGGTTCCACCGTCGCCGGTCATTTTGGCCATTGTGAAAACTTCATCTTTTTCGACACTGCTGACGGCAAGATCACCGCGGAACAGTCTGTCCCCAATCCGGGCCACCGTCCCGGCTTCCTGCCCAACTTTTTAGCGGATAACGGCGCACAGGTCATCATTGCCGGCGGCATGGGCGGCGGCGCCGTAGATATCTTCAACGAGCGCGGCGTGGAAGTGATCGTCGGCGCATCCGGTGAAGCCCGCACTGCCGTGGAAGCCTATCTGCGCGGCGAGCTGATCTCCACCGGTTCGGTATGCCACGAGCATCAGCACGCCGATGAATGCGGCGGACACCATTGATTTGCTACCTTTGGAATCCGAAAAGCAAGGCTGCTCCCTGTTGATCCGCCCCTGTCAAGGTAGACCGGAGAAATAAATAAAATATAGTGCGGTTATGCTCGCCGTTTCCTTTTTCGGGAACGGTGAGCTTGTTTATGCAGCGAACTTTTCTTTGTATTTTTGAATACGCTTATTTTCAGGAATGGGATACAGTGCAGGAGTATCGGAGTTTAATGCCTCCGTGCGGACTTCCATCGGAGTGCGGGTTTCAAAGCGCTCCTGAAAACGCTCGTAGTTGTAGAAATGGATGTATTTCTCAATGGCCGAGCGAAGGGATTTCTCGTCCTTGAACGTTTGCAGATA
>NZ_JNJN01000032.1 GCF_000701665.1 Agathobaculum desmolans ATCC 43058
TTCGCCAAACATGGACGAGAAAAAGTTCCTATGCAGAAACTTTTTCTCTCTCAAAGTATAAAAGCTGAGGTACACGCCCCCAGCTTTTATGCATTTGCGCTGCAAATGCTGTTTTGATGCGCGCTGCCGCGCGTATTGATGAACGCATCAACAAAATACTTTTTCGACAGACTCGTCCATTTTCATCTGGTTTTTTGCATGCAAAAACCGCCTGTTTTATAAACAGGCGGTTTGTTTGGTGGAGACGGTGAGGATCGAACTCATGACCTCCACACTGCCAGTGTGGCGCTCTCCCAGCTGAGCTACGCCCCCAAACTGCCGCGCAGGCATATACCCCAGCGACAAAAACTATTATACCGTATGCCATCCCATCTGTCAAGCGATTAAAGCATTTTTTGCTTACGAAATTCCAAATAACCGTTTCCCGTTTTCAGTGGTAATGCCTTCCACCTCAGCTGCATCCATCCCCTTCACCGCGGCAATCGTTTCTGCCATGCGATGCACATACAGCGAGGAATTGCGACGTCCGCGATACGGCTCAGGCGCCATATAAGGAGAGTCGGTTTCAATCATCAGCCGGTCGATCGGCGTTTCCCGGATAACCTCCAGTGCCTTACGGGCATTCTTAAACGTGATCACCCCGGTAAAGGACAGATAATATCCCAGCTTCAGCAGCTCCCGCGCCATCTCCACACTGCCTGCATAGCAATGGTATACCCCGGTCACATCAGGATAGCGCCGCGTAATTTCCATGCAGTCGCCGTGCGCATCACGGTCATGCACAATGACCGGCTTGCCCAGCTCCCGTGCCAGCTCCATCTGGCGGGCAAAAACCACCTGCTGACGGGCGCGGGCACGCTCCTCCTTCTCCCAATAATAGTCCAAACCGATCTCACCAATGGCGCACACTTTAGGCTCACGCCGGGCCAGCTCCTTCACAGCTTCCAGCGCATTGCTCCAGTTCTCGTCAATATTTTCCGGATGAATCCCCACCGCAGCATATACAAACGGATATTTTTGTGCATAGCTTGCCGCCTTGCGGCTGGTTGCCACATCGCAGCCGGGATTAAGGATCAGACCCACGTTATGCGCCGGCATGGAGGAAAGCAGTGCATCACGATCCTCATCGAAGCGCTCATCATCATAGTGGGCATGGGTATCAAACAGCATTATATCTCCTCCTCAAATCCATCCAAAATGGCGGCAGGCATTCCAAAGACCATCCCGGTCGACCGGATCGGTCACATAATCCGCCCGCGCCTTGAGCGCTTCCCGCGCATTGCCCATGGCAATCGAAAACCACCCCTGTCCGAACATGCACAGGTCGTTCGATCCATCCCCGAACACGACGACATCCTCATCCGGAATACCCATCCGGTCGAGCATCCGACGGATACCCTTCTGCTTTTCCGTTGGCTCGATCAGCAGCACATCACGGTTATAGCGCACGGTTGGCAGCGTGCCAAAATCAATTTCCGCCTCCTGTCCGGCCGGACAGGCGATGTTGACCTTATAGATCTCGCGCAGCGTGTGATAATCGAACGTTGGATCGAGCTGTGTAGGGAAATACTCCGGCGGCGCAAACGGCAGGTAACGCGCATCCGATGTTACACACATGCGCTCGTTCACCGGCGTAACCGACCATGGGATCTCCGCCGCTTCCAACCGCTCGATCAGTGCAATACATTCCTGCACCGGCAGGCTTTTCATCTCTGCGATCTGCCCGCCGAGCGTCAGGCTGTATCCGCCGTCCGCTACAAAATCCGCAAAGCCGTGCGCGGCGGCAAACCCCGCCGCCGATGCCTGCAGGCGGCCGGTCGCCAATGCGGTAAAGTGCCCCTCTGCGCGCAGACGAGCCAAACAGCGCACTGCGCTTTCCGGCATCACCATGGTCTGCCCAATGCTCAGTGTGCCGTCAATATCAAAAAAGAAATACTTCTTCTGCATAAACTTCCTCTTACTGCTTGTATTTTCTGTATATCCGCCCATAGGCAAAAATCAACACGGGCAAGCCGGGCAGGCAGGCCGCAGCCGTTATCACGCCCGCCCACAGCATCGAAAACAGGCTGGCGGCACCTGCCAGCACATACACCGCCCCATAGCTCCACCACAGACGGGCACAGGCGCGGTTATAGGCAGGAATATCCCGTATTTCCTGCGGTCTGACCGTACTGCCCGCCCAAAAGTGCATCGGATCGCGCCGCCGCGCCGCCCAGCAGCCGATACCAAGGAACACCGCCGCACAGATCCACAAAATTACCGCCATCGGGATGCCTTTGGGATTCATGCTTCCGCCTCCGGTTTTTCAAACACCAGATCCATATCCTTTATGCCGCCGGTGCGGGTAAACTGCGTCGGCACAAAACCGACATACCGCCACCCCTGCGCCGCATACTGCGTGATAAGCTCCCGGTGCTTGCAGCATACATTATCCACCAAGGCTCCGCCGCCGGTGTGCAGCGGCACATACATATACTGATACATGCAATGCCCTCCCTGCCGAAAAAAGGGCTGCAGCAGAACCGCAGCCCTTTTCACTCTTCTATTTTAGCACAGCTTTGCGCCCGCTGCAATCGCGTCATCCAGCATAAGCAGATTGAGCTTGCCGTCCTTTTCGGCAGACAGCAGCATACCGCAGGACTCCTGTCCCATCATCTTACGCGGCGGCAGGTTGGTCACGGCCACGACGGTTTTGCCGACCAGCTCCTCCGCCTTATAATACTTTGCAATGCCGGACAAAATCTGGCGCGGCTTGCCCGAGCCGTCGTCGAGCTGGAACTTGAGCAGCTTTTCGCTCTTCTTGACGTTCTCGCACGCCAGCACCTTGCACACGGTCATATCCACCTTGCAGAAATCGTCAAACGGAATATCCGGCAGGAAGGTGACGGACGGCTGCTCTGCCGCCTGCGCAGCCTGCTTTTCCTCTTCGATTTCCGCCAGCTTCTTCGGAATGTCGATGCGCTCAAACAGGATGGACGCCTCGCCCACCGGTACGCCTGCCTGCATACCGTCAAACGATGCAAGGCTTTCCACGCCCTGATCCGCCGCGTTCAGCTGCGCAAAGATCTTATCCGCGGTTTCCGGCAGATAGGGGCGCAGCATGGTTGCCGCAAAGCGGATGGACTCCAGCAGGTTATACAGCACGGTACCCAGACGGCTCTTTTTGCTCTCATCCTTCGCCAGCGCCCACGGCATGGTTTCGTCGATATACTTGTTCGAACGGCGCAGCAGCGTGAACACCTCGTCGATGGCATCCGCTACATGCAGGTCGCTCATGCGCTTCTCAACCGCCGCCGGCAGGCCAAGCGCGACGGCCTTCAGCTCCTCATCCACCGGCTCTGCGTCCGACGGCGCGGGCACAATGCCGCCGAAATACTTCTTGGTCATCGCGATCGTGCGGTTGACCAGATTGCCGAGCACATTGGCCAGCTCCGCGTTGATGCGCTCACAGATCAGCTCATAGGAGATCACACCGTCATTTGCAAACGGCATCTCGTGCAGCACATAGTAGCGCACTGCGTCCACACCGAACAGACGCACCAGATCATCCGCATAGATCACGTTGCCGAGCGACTTGGACATCTTGCCCTCGCCCACCAGCAGCCACGGGTGGCCGAACACCTGCTTGGGGAGCGGCTCGCCCAGCGCCATCAGGAAGATCGGCCAGTAGATCGTGTGGAACCGGATGATATCCTTGCCGATCAAATGCACGTCAGCCGGCCAGAATTTCTTGTAGTGCTCATCATGGTTACCGTCCGGATCGTAGCCGCAGAACGTAATATAGTTGGTCAGCGCGTCCAGCCAGACATAGACCACATGACCGGGGTCAAAGTCCACCGGAATACCCCACGAGAACGAGGTGCGGGATACGCACAAATCCTGCAGGCCGGGCTTTAAGAAGTTGTTGACCATTTCGTTTTTGCGGGACTCGGGCTGGATGAACTCAGGATGCTCCTCGATATGCTTCATCAGGCGGTCGGCGTACTTGCTCATGCGGAAGAAGTAAGCCTCTTCCTCCGCGTCTACCACCGGGCGGCCGCAGTCCGGGCAGCAGCCGTCCACAAGCTGGGATTCGGTCCAGAAGGACTCGCAGGGCTTGCAGTATTTTCCCTTGTAGCTGCCCTTGTAGATATCGCCCTGATCGTACAGCTTTTTGAAGATTTTCTGCACTTTTTTCTCGTGCATGGAATCGGTCGTGCGGACAAACTTATCATAGGTGGTATTCATCAGGTCCCAGATCTCCTTAACCTGCCCCGCCACATTGTCCACATGCTGCTGCGGCGAAATACCGGCCGCCTCAGCCTTTTCCTGAATCTTCTGGCCGTGCTCGTCCGTTCCGGTCTGGAAATATACGTCATAGCCGGTCATGCGCTTATAGCGCGCGATCGCATCGGCCAGCACGATCTCATAGGTGTTGCCGATGTGCGGCTTGGCCGAGGTATAGGCAATCGCCGTTGAGATATAATAGGGTTTCTTTTCCATATGATCTTACTCCTTTACATACCGTCTATTCTTTGCGCTTTATCGCATTTTTACCAATGTATACAGCCTTGCTGTCCGGCAAAACACTGTTTTTGATGACACGCAGCCGCTTTTATGCCCTCGCAGAGAAAGCCGTTCTTTTCCGGCACGCGGCAGGAGGCCGCAGCGAAAGATCCATCAAAAAAGCCCTCCTCCCCGAATGAATATCATCCAAGGACGAGAGCGAACCGCTTCCGTGTTACCACCTTGCTTCGCCCGCACCTCGCGGTGCGGACCTCTGCGGGTACTGCCATACCCGGACCCTGTAACGGGAGTCCTCCGCCGCAGCCTTACCGCATCCTTTGCGGCTCGGTACGGGGCTCCAAGGCCATTTTCCGCCGCGCCCTCCGCATCCCGCTCGCACCATCCGGGATTCGCTTTGCCGTTCTGCACCGCGTACTTTCCTTTTCATTGCCTATGATCCGATATGGCTTTATTATAGTCTTTTCCCGCCGTGCTGTCAACCGCCCCTCCCACAGAACGCACAAATAAGCGGCAGAGGAAATCCTCTGCCGCACGGCTAATCTTCGGTTTTCTGTTCTTCCTGCGCCGGTGCGTCCTGCGCCGGTGCATCTGCCGGCTGCTCCGGCACCTCCGCCGTTTCCTGCGGCGCAGCATCCGAAACCGCCGGTATGTCTGCTCCACCCTGCGCTGTCCAGACCGCCGATGCATCCCCTTCGCACACAGAAGACGCCGAAAGATGCTCATACAGGCTGATAAACGAAACATTGCTGTAGCTGCTGATAAATCCGTCCAGCACCACGGACAGGCACAGTGCCGCCACCAGCGCCAGCACCAGCACAGTCACCGCAGCACCGCCCTGCATCACAGACATGGCCGCAATACCGATTCCTACACACAAATAGGTCACGCCGACCGACAGCAGTGCCCAGCCGAAAAAGCTCAGCACAAACACCAGCAAATCCCAAAAATGTCCCTTGAATGCTGCCGCGGCATCGCGTGTTGCCGCCCAAGCGCCGTATTCCTCGTTGTCATACAACAGCACCCAACCGGCATTGTAGCTCATCAGCTTGACGTCGATCAACAGCACGACGATAAAAAATGCAATGTTGAGCAGCATCATCGACCCGTTCGAGGGGAAATAGCCGGACGCCATCATCCCCACCGGTATGGCCACCGCCAGCAAGAAATATACAAACGTCGGTCCGATAAGCCACAGCAGCCCGCGGAAAAACAGGCAGAACGACATTTTGATGCCGGTCCATGCCGAGCGCAGCGAAGCGAACGGTGTGAACAAAACCGTTGCCCCCGGTTCCTTCCCCCGGTGCAAGCCAATATAAAACCGCATCATGCCATACGTCAGCGGTCCGCTGATCAGCAGCATCAGCAAAAGCACCAGCCACATGCCGTTCATACCGTTCAAAAGTGCCATCGTCAGCAGGCGCTCATCGGTTACGCCGCTCAGCATCAGGCTGAACACGCCGCCGAACAGTGCGACATAGAGCAGCAGTGTCAGCAGCAGATACGGCACCGTATACAAAAACTGTATCCCGATGCAGCGCCCTAAGTGGGACACAACGATATTCTTACTATTCTTTTTAAGCTCCTTACGCACCTGTGCGTTATAGGTTGGGTTCATCTGTTCTCCTCCTTTTCTTTTACCGTTATGCTGCCGCTTCTTCGCCCGGCGCGGGGGCAGCCGATTCTGCCCCGGTCTGCGGGGGATCGGTCTCTTCCGGCTTTTCCGGCTCCTTCGGCTTTTCGGGAGCTGTCGGTTTGGGCTGGATCGTTCCTACATAAACCACCTTGTCCCGCTTCACGTAATTGGATTTATTCGCCAGCACCTCGGTGGTCTTGCCGTTCTCCGTGATCACCTTATAGGTGCGGGTGGAATAACCGGTGATGGGCGTTACATCCACGCGGGTCTCGCCCACCTTCATGCTGTTATCCTTTTTCTCCACCGTCTGCGGAGCATATGTTGCCAGCACCTCGGTGCGGGTGGAAACGGTCTTATCGCTGGTTTTGGTGCCGACGATCGTCATGATCATCTGCCCGCCCGACTGTTCCGCCAGAATTTTAACCGGATACGCCGTATTGTTGCGGAAGCGGAAATCCAGATTGCCGTAATCCACGGTCGCATCCTCTCCCAGCGGTGTATACGCCACGGTGAATGAGTGGTTATGCCGCTCGGTCACTTCCAGATCCGCGCGCAGCACTGCCATATACAGGGTGGAGGACGGCTGACACACACCGCCGCCGAATTCATCGACAACCTTTCCGTTGACATAAGCGCCCGCCGGCCGATAGCCCCGCGCCGCGGTGCGTTCCCCTACCACGCCGTTATACGAGAATTCGTCCCCGGGGTTGAGGATCGTACCGTTGATAGCCTTGGATGCCAGCCGCACATTGCCTGTACGCGCCACATTGCCCTCATTCAGGCTGGTGGCCGTGCGCGCCAACGTATCGCGGAACAGCTTTTCCTTCAGATCCGCCGCCGTCACATTCGCCGGTGTGATCTCTGCCGGAATGGTATACTGCGCAGCCGATCCGTCTCCCACAATCGTTTTAGCCTCCGCGATATCGAACTGCACCCCGGCTTTCTCCGGCAGAATGGTTTTACCGTCCTCCTTGCTGACGGTTGCCCCCACCGGATCGCCGATGGCCTCAGCTGCAATTTTCTCCACATCGATTTTCGGTGCATCGGTCAGCTCAGTGGATACCTCATATGGTTCAAAATCCATCAGACGGATCTTTTCCGTCAGCGCCTGCTCGACCGCATCCGCGTCAAAATGCACGCCCGGCTTACCTGCGTGGATGATCAGGCTGTCCTTTGCCGCTTCCCACGAGGGTTCGACCGGCTCGGTGATCGCCTCGGCAGCGATCTCCTCCAACGCCTTTTTCAATCCGTCCTCATCCACTGCGGCGGCAAGCTGCGCCTCCTTCTGCCCCAACAGGGCGCAGGCCACATCCCACATCCGGACAAACGGATTGCCCGTGCGCCCGACCGCGTACGCATTTTCTGCCGACTGTGCGGTATCCACCTGCTGCAGCACATCGCGTACCGGTATATCATACGTCGTCTCATAGATCATAACCGAAACCGCCGCATCCTGATAGAGCGGTGCGCTCTGCTCCTGAATACGCGCCGCGGCGGCGGTGCGATCCATCCCGCCGACCGGGATCGGCCCAACTGTAACCCCCGGAAACACCCGCGGATACAGATAAGTAAAGCCGCACAGCACCGCCAGCAGCACTACCAGTGCTGCACCGATGATCCACACCGCCAGCGGCACACGGAAAGGCTTTTTCTGCTTTTTCCCGGCATCAGGCGTTTTTTTGATATGCCGGGCTGTGTGTGCTCCCTTCCCAGCTTTTTTAACCTGTTTTTCCAAAATGCGCTCCTTTGATCCCCTTGCTCCGGCCCAGCCGCTGCGAACACCGGCTGCCGGCACATCTGCTCTCCGGTACTGCCTATATATGCAGAACCTCTTTTCCTCATACAGGATATACCAAAAACGGCAAGCACCCCGCTCACCATTTTTCGACAGTATACTCCGCTTTTATTATAGACGGTTATAGTGGTAGATGCAATAACAATTCGGTTAAATTCCCACGGCGGTTATTTTGTGCGTTTTTCACCATACTTTCGCCTGTCTTCACTTGACCACTTGCTCGTATGTCGGTAAACTATTTACAGTATTTGCTGAACGGAGTGTGGCATATGAAAAAATTTTTAGAAGAATTCAAAGCATTCGCGCTGCGCGGCAATGTGATGGACATGGCCATCGGCGTGATCATCGGCGGCGCGTTTTCCGGGATTGTCAACTCGCTGACCGAAAACATCATCAACCCGATCCTTGGCGCCGCCGGTTCAACCGACCTAAGTGCGTTCGTGCTCCAAATCGGCAATATCGAACTGCGGTACGGCGCGTTTCTCTCCTCCATCATCAATTTTGTGATTCTCGCACTGATTTTGTTTTGCATGATCCGCACGGTCAACAAGCTGGCACAGCGGCACAAAAAGCCTGCCGCCCCCACAGCACCGGCAACCAAGCTCTGCCCCTACTGCTGCAGTGAGATCCCCGTTGCCGCAACCAAATGCGCGCACTGCGCTTCCGAGCTGCCGCAGGAATAAGCTTTTCCATCAGCTGAATACCATACCGGCAGCAGGCGCCCCCCCGAATAAGGGCGCCTGCTGTTTTCTTTTGCAGTGCAGCGTTGCCGCCGCCGCGGTTTCGCAGTATAATAAGAAAAACGAAGGGAGGGAACCCCCCGATGGAGCGCACCATCCTGCACTGCGACTGCAACGCCTTTTACGCCTCGGTCGAGACCCTGCTTGACCCCACGCTGGCCGACGGGCCGAGCGCGGTCTGCGGTGACCCGGAAAGCCGCCATGGCATCATTCTTGCCAAAAATGAGCAGGCCAAGGCCTGCGGCGTGCAAACTGCCGAAACCATCTGGCAGGCCAAACGCAAATGCCCCTCCCTGCGGCTGGTTGCACCGCACCGGGAGGAATACGTCAAATACTCCCGCCGCTGCAACGAGCTGTACCTGCAATACACCGATCTGGTCGATCCCTTCGGCATTGATGAATCCTTTCTGGATGTGACCGGCTCGATGCACCTGTTCGGCACCGGCGCGGAGATCGCGGACACACTGCGCCGCCGTATGCGGGAGGAAATTGGACTGACCATTTCGGTCGGCGTATCGTTCAACCGCGCTTTTGCCAAGCTGGGCAGCGATTACAAAAAGCCGGATGCCACGACCGTATTCTCCCGCAAAAATTACCGCGAACGGGTCTGGCCGCTGCCGGTCAGTGCGCTGCTGTATGTCGGCAAGCGAACTTTGGGGCAGCTCAATCGTCTGGGCGTGCGGACGATCGGCGACCTGGCCGCCTGTGACCCGGTAGCCCTGCACCACATTCTGGGCAAATCAGGCGAGACCCTGCTGCGCTACGCCCGCGGGGAGGATACCGAGCCGGTGCGCTCATTTTATGCCGAGCGCGCGGTCAAATCAGTCGGCAACAGCATGACGTTTGCGCACAACCTCATCGGGGAAGAGGCATGCCGCATGGGGCTGAGTGCACTGTGCGATAACGTCGGCCGCCGCCTGCGCAGCCGCCAACTGGTGTGCCAAACCGTTCAGCTCGGCATCCGCGACCCGGAGTTCCGCAACCGTTCACGGCAGATCACACTCGAGCAGCCTACCAATGTCACCCGCGTGCTGCTTGATGCCGCTATGACACTGCTGCATACACACTGGACACCGGACAAACCGGTGCGCCTGCTGTCCGTCACGGCTGCCAACCTGCTGCCCGAAAACACAGCCTGCGAACAGCTTTCCCTGTTTGACGCTGCCGGCGCATTGCAGCAGCGCGACCGCCAACACAAGCTCGACCAAACCGTAGACGCGCTGCGGCGCAAATTTGGTGAGCAGTCTGTTATTTTTGGATACTCCGTCCCCAAACCGGATAAAAACGACCCCAACCACCACGATCAACCATAATAAACGGCATATCGGAAGGCGTGCAGCTACACTTCTGATATGCCGTTTTTACTGCGGCTCCTGCCGCCGTTACTGCCACGCTTCTTTCAGCAGGCGGGCCGCTTCGTCGATCTCCCGCTCGCTCATACCGGCATAGCCCAGCACCAATGTCGCCCGCGGCGGCTTGACCGGCGGCAGATAATAGGCGGACAGCCCGTATACCCGCACCCCCGCCGTGCGCGCCCGGTCGATCAGTTCACGCTCGGGCATGCCGTTGCGCATGTGCAGCAGCAGATGCAGGCCGGCCTCTGAACGCGAGATCTCATGCGGCAAACCAGACAGTTCGCGGTCGAGCGCGGCAATGAGCGCATCCCGCCGCGCCTGATATACCTTGCGGCTGCGGCTGATGTGCCGCTCAAAGCCGCCTGTACGCATAAACGCTGCCAGCGTATACTGATCCATGCTCGGCACCGTGGAGGAATAAAGCGAAAAACGCTCCCGATAGCGCGCCATGAGCGCTTCCGGCAGCACCAGATAGCCGATGCGCAGACCGGGCGCCAAGCTTTTGGCAAAGGTGTTGACATATACCACCCGTCCTTCCCGATCCAGCTCACCCAGCGCCGGGATCGGCCGCGAAGCATAGCGGAACTCACTGTCGTAATCATCCTCAATAATATACCGGTCCGGCGCGGCAGAAGCCCACCGCAGCAGCTCCATCCGCCGTGCAGCCGGCATAACCGTGCCCAGCGGGAAATGATGCGAAGGGGTCAGATAAACCACAGAGGCATCGCTTGCCGCAAGAGCATCCGCCCGCAGGCCACTTTTATCCAGCGGCAGCGGCCGCACCGCCGCGCCGCTTGCCGAAAAAATCTGATACAGCTTGCGGTAGCCCGGATTTTCCAATGCGTACACCCGGCTGCGCCCGAGCAGTTGAATCACCAGATGCATCAGATACTCCGACCCGGCCCCCACCAAAATCTGATCCGGAGAGACATTGATCCCGCGAAAATCATACAAATACCGCGCGATCTGCTCACGCAGCGCGGGCGCACCGCAGGGATCGGTCGCCTGCAGCAGGCGCTCGGCATCCTCGCTCAGCACCGCACGGGACAACCGCGCCCATGTTGCAAACGGGAAGCAGCCGTTATCCACAATATTGGTGCGGAAATCATAGCGGCACTCCTCCGCCGGGCGGTGATTGGCAGGAACAGCCACCGCCGCCCGCGGCGGAGCAGCCGCAGCGGGCACGGCAAGCTGCGGCTGCACAAAATACCCGCGCCGCGGCGCAGAGGTCAGATACCCCTCTGCCAGCAGCTGGCTGTACGCTGTTTCCACCGTGATCTGGCTGACACGCAAATTCTCCGCCAGCCGGCGCTTGCTCGGCAAACGTTCACCGCCTGCCAACGCCCCCGACATGATATCCGTGCGCACCGCACGGTAAAGCTGCTCATAAAGCGGTGTTTTGCTTTGCGGATCAAGATGATAGGTGAGCATACAACCGCCCCTTTCCTGATAAAGCTACCTGCGCCGGACTCACTTAGATGCTGCAAACATAGCCGCCTGTTCGATCCACCCCAGCAGCTCGTCATCCAGCTGCGCTTCGTCCGACACCAGCACATGATGCGTCCAGCGGTTGGGATAGGGTTCGGCTGCCGCCCAAATGCGCGGCGAATCCACCCGATAGGATAAGCCGAAGCTGACCACAATCGCTTCCCCCTGCGCTTTACGGCGCGGCAGGGAGACAAAGGCAAACCCATGCCGGTTTTCCAATGTGATCTGGCTTTTCAGCACGCGGACTCGTGTATCCGGACAAGCCGCACGCACCTTGCCCTCAAATATTTGATACAGGGCGAGCGCGTGCGGACGGCGGTCGAAAAACCGCATCGCATCGATAGCTGCAAAATCCGGCATACAAAACCCCTCCGAACTGGCATTGTTGTTTTTACAATACCAGTTCAGAGGGGTAATGTCAAGATACACACCTGCACGTGCCCGCCTCATATGAGACCCGCGGTGCGCAGAATAAATAAAATCACCGTCAGCGTGACCGCGCTGAGCGCCGTGCTCAGCATCACGATCGAAGCCGCCAGCACATGATCGCCGCCCATGTTTTTCGCCATCACATAACCGGAAACCGTGCTCGGCGCACCGCATAGGATGACCAGCGCGACCATTGCCTGATCGCGAAAGCCCAGCCATGCCGCAACAGGCAAAAAGACTGCCGGCAGCAAAATCAGCTTGATAAACGTGGCTGCACAGGTCGGTCCGATTTTTTTCAGCGCCTTCGCCCCTTCAAAACCCGCGCCAATGCTGATCAGCGCCAACGGTGTGGCACACCCGGCAAGCAGATCCAAGCCCTTGGACAGCATGGGCGGGAACGTCACCTGCAGCAGCGAAAACGGCAGACCGGCCAGAATCCCCAGAATGATCGGGTTGGTCACGATCCCTTTAACGGTGCGCCGCAGCATCGCGCCGTGATCCAACGTCTGCCCGGCCGGGGCGGTCACCGTGAGCACCAGCACGGAAAAAATGTTGTACAGCGGCACGCTCGCCACGATCATCAACGGAACCAGCCCGGCGTTTCCGTACAGATTACGCACAAACGCTACCCCGAGAATGGCCTGCGAGCCGCGGAATGCGCCCTGTGTGAACGCACCGACCATGCTTTGATCGGGCAGCAGGCGCGCTGCGCCAAACCAAATCGCAAAAAAATATACCGTTGTGATACCCGCACAGAAAAAGAAAAAGCCCGCATCAAACTGCTCGGTAATGCGCCCCGCTGCAATATCGCGGAACAGCAGCACCGGCAGCAGCACACGGAACGCCAGCTTATCCAGATCCGCCAAGGTGGAAGGGGCAAAAAAATGCCGCCCGCGCAGCAGGCGGCCCAGCAGGATCAGCGCAAACACCGGCACGGTCGCATTCAGGCAAAACAGCAGATCATCCATCCGCTTCCCCTCCTGCCGCGCCTTCCTCCTGCCGGAAAAAGTCCTGCAATTTTTCCAAACTCTGTGCCAGCACCGCCGCCTGCTCAGGAGTCAGCGTATCCACCACGGCGGACACCATCCGCTCGTGAAACGACCGATGGTACTCATATGCCGCACGTCCCTTGGCGGTCAGTGTCAGGTAAACGACCCGGCGATCCTCCCGGCTGCGGACGCGGCGCACCAGCTCCTTGGCCTCCAGTTTGTCACAAGCCACGGTCAGCGTTGCGAGTGTTACACCGATCAAACGGGCCAGCTCGCTCATGCGGACCGGCTCCTGCAGCCCGATTTTTTCGATAATATGAATCTCGGTAATGGAAACCGTACGATCCAGCCCAGCCGTCATGGCGCGTTCCTCTATCTTGTTGATCCGGCCGAACACATCGACCAGAAAGCTGTTGAGCTGCTCCGCACTGGCCATGCCGCTCCTCCTCCTGCAAAGTAGTTAACCTTTCTAAATATTAGCATACCTAAGCGAAAAAAGCAACCGGCATCCGTATATTACCGCACATCGCAGCGCAGCGCCGCTTCGGTCATCCGCGGAACAGCACAGCGATCCCGGCGCGCAGCAGCGCACCAGCTGCCGCCAGCAGCACGCACAGCGCATACGGTGCACGGCAGGCACGCAGCAGCCGCGGTCCGCCCCGTTCTCCCGCCTGCCATACCATGGTGCAGGCTGCCAGCAGCGCAGATACGCTGAGCACCGCCGGCAGCCCGGCAGCACAGGCTGCCGCTATGCTGCCGCCCTGCCCCAGACTGACCGCCACCGTCAGCGCAAGCACATAGCCGCGCGCCGCCGCCACCGCAGATAAAAACAGCGGCTGCGGACGCAGCAGACCGCAGCCCAACGGCAGCAAAATCCACAGCACGGCGCAGAACACACTTTTCACCGTTTGTTCCGGCAGTGCTGTGAGCATGTCCGCCAGATCGACCGCGCCGTCCCCCGCGCCTGCGTACAGGCCGGTCAGCCCGCCCGCGACCGCGCCGCACAAAAATACGGCGCACAAAAACAAAAATACAGGCGTGCGCACCAGAGCATCAAAAAAACCGAGAATATGCTGTTTGTTCATACGGCTCCCCCTTTATGGAAGGTCATATCACAGCATATTCCCGGTTTGATCTGATTAGAACTCAGCCCTGCTCGTTGATCAGGTCACACATCGCGTTAACCAGATCGCGGCACGGCTGGTGCAAAAACAGGCGCGCCTTCTGGTTGATCTCATAGGTCGCATACATCTTTCCGTTCTCATCCCGATGCAGCACGGCGGCAATCAGCTCGGTCGCAGCAGCGATCCGCTCGGACACATAGGCCAGATCGACCGATTCCTTATCGCACACCGTAACGACCACGCGCTTCTGCGAGCTGCTCGAAATACGGGCCAGCTCGGTAGGCATCTCACGCTTGGAGGCCGTGACGAGCACGATCTCACTTTTGATCATCGCAGACAAATCATCATCGCAAATGCGCACATCGTAGCCTTCTGCCGCGCGGCAGGCTGCCTCGTTCCCGGCAGATAAAAACAGATTGCGCGCGGGAATGATCTCCTTTACCAGGATCGCCCGGATCAGCTTGGGCAGGTATTCGCCCTCGCCCAGCACGGAAACCAATACATTCTGCGGCATATCATCATCTCCTTTACAGGGGGCGTTCAAAAAATACAGTAGTCATTATACGCCACCGCACAGCCGGTTCGCAATTGATTTTACGCATTCTTCTGATAATTCAGCGTTTTAACTATTCTGCACAAATTTTCTCCTTAGCTTTCAGATAGATTGCACACTCAAGGCGCTTGCGCTCCATCTCGCAGCCCAGATCATAGGAGTCGTTCATGTCGTGGTTCATATTATAGTTCGCCGCCGAGCAGCCGCCCGAGCAGTAGAACTTCGCCCAGCACTTCTGGCATTTGGGACGGGTATAAATATTCATGCCCGCAAATTTCGTTGCGATCTCCATATCAAACGACTGATCGAGCACGCTGCCCTGCTTGAATTCTTCCTTGCCGACAAACTGGTGGCAGGGATAAATATCGCCGTCCGGCGTAACAGCCACATACTCATAGCCCGCGCCGCAGCCGCGCAGACGCTTGACCACGCACGGTCCCTGATCCAGATCGACCATAAAGTGGAAGAAGGTAAACGGCTTGCCCTGCCGTCTGCGCTCGAGCATGATCTCCGCCAAGCGGTCGTACTCCGCCTCGATCTTCGGCAAGTCCGCCTCGGTCAGATCGTAGCCGCAGCCCGGGTCGGCAGCCACCGGCTCGACCGAAAGGCTGTCAAAGCCTGCATCCGCAATGTGAACCACATCCTCCGCAAAATCCAGATTGCGCGAGGTAAAGGTGCCGCGCGCGTAATAATCCTTCTGCGGATCGCGCGCATCGACCAGCGCCTTGAACTTGGGCACGATCACGTCGTAGCTGCCCGCGCCCGACACGGTTTTGCGGAACTCGTCGTTAACGCCCGGGCGGCCATCCAGCGACAGCACGACGTTATCCATATTTTCATTGATATATGCCCGCTTGTCCTCATCGAGCAGCAGGCCGTTGGTGGTAATGGTAAAGCGGAACTTCTTGTTGTGCTTTTCCTCCAGACTGCGCGCGTAATCAACCGTCTGCACAACCGTATCCCATGCCATCAGCGGCTCGCCGCCGAAAAAGTCCACTTCAATATTATGGCGCTGTCCCGAACGGGCGATCACAAAGTCGATCGCCTTTTTGGCGATCTCGGGCGGCATGATCTTGCGGCCCTGACCGAAGTCGCCGGTCGAAGCAAAGCAATAGGTGCAGCGCAGGTTGCAGTCGTGCGCCACATGCAGGCACAGCGCCTTGACCGGTGCGCCCACCGGAATATATTTGCTTACATCAATGTAATCGTCTTCCGCGAAGAGCTGGCCGGATTTTTTCAGCGCATACAATTCGCCGTAAGCCTCGCGCACCTCGGAAACGTCATACTGCCCCAGCGCATCCACAACCGACTGCGGGCAGTCCTCTGCCATGGTTTCATCTATCAGACCGGATACCGCATAGCTGATATCATCCAGTACATGCACTGCGCCGGAATTCACGTCCAGCACAAAATTTAGTCCGTTTTTTTGATAGCGATGAATCATATTGATTTCGATTCCTCCGAATACGTCAGCAAAGGCGCGCGGAGCCGCGCGCCTTTGTCCATTTTTTCATTTCGCGTATCACGCGCTTTTGCATGGAAAATGGCTGCACCGCAGCCATCTCCACAAAACCCGCGGCACAAAACGCCTTGCCGCAACACAGTGGAAACGGCAGTCTGAGCAATGTTCACAGGTTTTCATTCCACACTTTTTCCATCCGCAGCGGCTTTCAGCCGAAAGCGCCGCCTCAGGGTCAGGTGCAGTTTTACTTCGCGTGCTCGCACTTCTGGTTTGCCACGGTGCAAGAGGTCTTGCACGCGGACTGGCAGGAAGTCTGGCACTCACCGCAGCCGCCGTGTGCTGCCGTCTGCTTCAGGGTAGCAGAAGTCAGGGTGGATACATGCTTCATGGATTTTTCCCTCCTACTTTTTCGTATGACTGTACCGTTTCTTTTTCCGCATATTGGCACCGGCGAGACCGCCGAGCGCCGAGGCTGCCAGCATGCACAGCAGACTGACCGCCACGCGTACCGGATTGACCGGCTGGGCAAGCAGTGCAACACCTGCCGCCAGCAGGATCAGAAAAACCAGACCGCCGGCTCCGACCGCCCACAATAGCTTACCGCCGGGCGCACGCTTTGCCGCCAGCAGTGCCGCCAGCGCACAGCCGGTTGCCAAAAAGGCAAGTGCACACGGTGCGATCATCCCTTCCGGCAGAACCACGCGATGCACCAGCACCGCCCCGACCAGCATCAAAAGCAGGGTTGTCAACAGGCCTGCCGCCGCAGCCGGCAGCAAAATACCGGCGGGCGAGCTGCCCTCATTGGTCTTTCTCATCACTTACGCATCCTCCCGCCGAATAATTGGTATTTCATCCTATTCGGCAAGATACCGGGTTATTACTTGGCGTCCTTCTCGGCTTCCTTGGGCGCTTCGACCGACTCGGCCGCCGGCGCTTCCTTACCGCGGATCGCCCAGCGATAGATCTTAAGCTTGGTGCGGTCGTTCGACGACTCAATCGTCAGCACATCGTCCTTAATATTGACGACACGGCCGATAAAACCGCCAATCGTAGAGATTTCATCCCCTACTGCGATGGAATTACGCATCTCACGCTCCGCCTTATCGCGCTTGCGCTGCGGACGGATCAGCAGGAAATAGAACAAAACGATCATCAGCACCAGCGGTGCAAACTGCCCGATCACGGCTAAGTAGTTCTGTGCATTCGGCATCCTTTACACCTCCTCGTGCATTCTGCCATATATTCTTATCTATTATATCGAATCGATATCCAAATTACAAGCCCCTATTTTGTCGGTTATCCACCGTTTTTTCGAAATACCGTATCCGTTGCCGCATAGGACAGCCCGCCGACCGCATAGGGTATCGGTATCATTACGGAAATGAGGTGCCTGTTATGCTGTTTCCCGCCCTGTTCACCCTCGGCGGTGCCCTGTTCTTTTTCGTTCTGCGGGTACAGGGCACGGACGGATGCTTTCCGCAGCCGCTTTCCGCCGAAGAAGAAGCCGCCCTGCTGCAGCGTCTGCAGCAGGGCGACGAGCAAGCCCGCGATCTGCTTATCGAACACAACCTGCGACTTGTGGCGCACATTGTAAAAAAGTATTATGCCGGCAGCGCCGAGCAGGACGACCTGCTCTCGATCGGCACGATCGGCCTGATCAAAGCAGTGGGGACCTTCCGGCCGGATAAAAAAATCAAGCTGGCGACCTATGCCTCCAAATGCATCCAGAACGAACTGCTCATGTATTTCCGGCAAAAGCGCAAATCCGCCGGAGAGCTGTCGCTCTCGGATGCATTGGAAACCGACGGGGACGGCAACGCCCTTTCGCTGCAGGATGTGATCTGCTGTGAGGACGAGGGTCTGACCGCCGTGGACGAATGCGACCGCTACCGCGCCATGCACCGTGCGCTGTCCGCCAGCCTTTCACCCCGCGAACGCCATATTATCCGTCTGCGCTATGGCCTCGGCCTACCCGCCCCCTTGCCCCAGCGCGAAATCGCCAAACAACTTGGTATCTCACGGTCGTATGTATCCCGCATCGAAAAGCGCGCGCTGGAAAAGCTGCGAGCCGCGCTGCGTGAAACGCCATAGCCGTATTTCCTCTCCCCAAAGCACAGCGCCCTGCGTGCAGGTTTCACGCAGGGCGCTGTTTTTTCGGTCGGGCCGTTTTCCAAACCGGCGCCGCCGGTCACAGCTTATGAACAAACAACGCGCGAATAGCGTTGAGGATGGCCAAAATCATCACACCCACATCCGCAAATATGGCAAGCCACATATTTGCCATCCCCACAGCGCCCAGCACCAGACAGGTAAACTTGACCAGCAGCGCAAACACGATATTCTGGTACACAATACCGATGCATTTGCGCGAGATCCGAATCGCTTTGACGATCTTGAGCGGATCATCATCCATCAGCACCACATCTGCCGCTTCGATCGCAGCATCCGATCCCATCGCGCCCATCGCAATGCCGATATCCGCACGGGACAGCACCGGCGCATCATTAATGCCGTCACCGACAAAAGCCAGTTTTTCCTTCCCGCCCTTATGCGCGAGCAGCTCCTCCACCTTGGCCACTTTATCCGCAGGCAGCAGTTCGCCGTAAACCTGATCAACGCCCAACGCCGCCGCCACGGATTCCGCCACGCGCTTGTCATCACCGGTCAGCATCACGGTCTGCTTTACGCCGACATGCTTGAGTTCCTGAACCGCCTGTCCCGCGTGCTCCTTGACCACATCGGAGATCACGATATGTCCTGCATACGCTCCATCCACAGCCATATGGATAATGGTGCCGATATGGTGACAGTGGATCGGCTCAATGCCCATACGGCGCATCAGTTTGTCGTTGCCGGCTGCCACGACGATACCATCCACTTTGGCAGTCACACCGTTGCCGCCGATCTCCTCAATATCTGTTACGCGACTTCGGTCGATCTCACGGCCATACGCACGCTGCAGGCTTTTGCTGATGGGATGGGAGGAGGCGCTTTCCGCCAGCGCCGCATATTCCAGCAGCCGCTCCCGCTCCATTTGATTGTGGTGCACGGCATCGACCTCAAAAACACCGTGCGTCAGCGTACCCGTTTTGTCAAATACCACATATCGGGTATGCGCAAGGGTTTCCAGATAATTTGACCCCTTGATCAGCACACCTTCCTTGCCGGCGCCGCCAAGCCCGGCAAAAAAACTCAGCGGAATACTGATGACCAGCGCACAAGGGCAGCTGATGACCAAAAAGGTCAGCGCGCGATACAGCCATGTGCCCCAAGCCGGCGCTGCACCCATCAGCAGCTGCACCAGCGGTGGCGCCAATGCCAGTGCCAGCGCTGCATAACAGACAGCGGGCGTATACACGCGGGCAAATTTGGAGATAAAATCTTCGGATTTGGATTTACGGGAGCTGGCGTTTTCCACCAGATCCAAAATCTTAGAAACCGTAGATTCTTCAAAAGCCTTGGTGGTGTGAATCTTGAGTACGCCGGTCATATTGATGCAGCCGCTGATGACCGTTTCGCCCACCTGAATTTCACGCGGCAGACTCTCACCGGTCAGGGCGCTGGTATTGAGTGTAGAACATCCCTCTACCACCTCGCCATCCAGCGGGATTCTTTCACCGGGCTGCACCACGATCACGCTGCCTACCGCCACTTCGTCAGGATCCACCTGCTCCAATGTTCCCTCCCGCTCGATATTGGCATAATCCGGACGGATATCCATCAGCGCGCTGATATTCCTGCGGCTTTTGCCCACCGCATAGCTCTGAAACAGCTCACCAATCTGATAAAACAGCATAACCGCAATCGCTTCGGTATAATCCCCGCTACGGGTATAAATGGCCAAGGCAAACGCGCCGACAGTTGCTGCCGCCATCAGAAAGTTCTCATCAAATACCCGCCGGTTCCAAATACCCTTGCCGGCCTTTTTCAGAATGTCGTATCCGATCACCAAATAGGTCAGCAAATACAATACCAGCCGGGGTAGCCCCGCAACAGGAAGAATTCCCAGAACGATCACCATAACCGCCGCAAGGAGGATCCGGCGGAGCATTTTTTTCTGCTTTTTATTCATCAGTGTATTGTCTCCTTCCTCTTATACGATTAAACATTTATTTAATCGTAGTGTCTCAAAACGCGCCCCACCCGCCGCAGCCGGATGAGGCGCAGCACACTTACAGTGTGATCTCGCAGTCGGGTTCTACCTTTTTGCAGGCGCGCAATACATCCTGCATCACTGTCTTGGGATCCTGCCCCTCCGCAAACTCGACGATCATCTTCTGGGTCATGAAGTTTACCACCGCGTTCTGTACGCCGGCTGTCTTGTTCGCCGCCTGTTCCATCAGGTTTGCACAGTTGGCGCAATCCACTTCGATCTGATAGGTTTTTTTCATGATTATTACTCCCCTCAGGCAATCAATTAAAAGTTTACTTAATTGTTTATGTTTACATTATACGAGCTTGGCAGACCGAAGTCAACCCCTCTTTGCTATTTTTAATAACTGCCTAACTCTTTTTATCGCCTCCTTCCCCACTGGCGAAGCAAATCGGCTGTTTGCAATTCTCCGCCGCTATGGTATACTGGATTCACAGAAAGGAAGGGTTCTCATGCCATCCCCCCATTTGCCAAACGGATACCATCCCACGGATCATTCCGAGAAAAACCCTCAGCTGGCGGATTTCCAAACTGTTTCCAGTCTTTTTAAGCTGCTTAGCGATGCCAGCCGCCTGCGGATCTTCTGGCTGCTGTGCCATTACGAAGTTTGCGGCACCGAACTGGCTGCCATGGTGGATATGACGCCGCCTGCTGTGTCACATCATCTGCGGCTGCTGCGCTCCAGCAACCTTCTGGTCAGCCGCCGGGACGGAAAAGAGGTCTATTACCGGGCAGCTGATACCATTCAGGCGCAGGCACTGCACCGCATGATCGAAAAAATGATGGAAATTTCCTGCCCCAAGGATGATATGCAGAAATAATGTCTCTTTCCGACAGCACCGCATAGAACAGGGTAAGCAAAGCAGCGAAACTTTACCAAAGCATCCAGCCCCCTGCGGTACACCGCTGCGAATACCGATCCGTCCCGGCTACGCAAAACAAAACCTGCCGGTTTTTCCTGTCTGTTCGGCTATCCGGTAAAAATCTAAAAGAATTTGAAAAAAACGCTTGACTTTATATTTCTTTTGCGATATACTGTAAAAGTCGCAAGGAACTGCGGCACAAATCAATAGCCGAATTGTGTAAAGGTAGCACGACAGACTCTGACTCTGTTTGTGAGGGTTCGAATCCTTCTTCGGCTGCCACCTAAAAAGCAGCTTTTCTGATGAAAAGCTGCTTTTTTCATCACTTTTGCAGCTCTCAGAATCCCCAGATTTTTGATGTCTGTCAAACGGTTTTTCGAACCCGTTTTTTCAGCCGTCAAACGGCCCGCTCTTTGCCCAAAAGTTTCGACATCGTATCGGCCATTTCGCGCTTGGATTCTGCCAAAACATGGCCGTATGCGTCCGCCGTGACCACATAACTGTGATGCCCCAGCCACTCCTGAACCTGCTTCAAAGTGGCGCCATTTCCGAGCAGCAAAGTTGCGCAAGAATGTCTCAGGTCGTGGAACCGGATTCTGCGAAGTTCATTTTTCTGAAAAAGATCAGGGAAATATACTTTGATGTTCCCCATCGCATCTACGCATACGAAACCCTCCCGCTTCCGGTTATAGCTTGACCCACCCAGCATCCGTTGCTCGAGCTGTTTCTTCTTAAGCTGTCGCAAATATACCGCAAGGTTTTGCGGAATCGGAAGGGTACGATAACTGGACTCGGTTTTGGTTTCACCGTAATACAGGTCCTTGTACTTGTCGTGCATTTTCAGCGAACCACGAATGCAAAGGACATTCCTTTCAAAATCGACGTCTTTCCATTGCAGGCCACAGGCTTCGCCCTCGCGCACACCCAGATACCCAGCAAGCAAAACTACTGTCTCAAATTTTGTTCCCTTTACGCAGGCAAAAAACTGCTGCAATTCTTCCGGGGTGTAACAACTGCCGCAGAACTTCTTGACCTTTGGGAGATCGACCCTGTCCGCCGGATTGGATGGGATCATGTCGAGTTTGACCGCACGCTGCAATGCTTTTCTGATGTTGGCATGATACCGATGCACAGTTTTTGCATTGATGCCGTCTTTCTGCATTTTCATCCGATAAAACTCGTCTATGTGATAGGCTTTGAGCTCACATAGGCGAATTTTTTTGCCTTCAAACCACGGACAAATCCGGTTGTGTATCTGGCGGTAATATTCTTCATAGGTGGACTCGGAAATCTGGAATTTCACATTTTCCAGCCATTGCTTCATATCCTCCGAAAAGAGAATATCGACATAGCCTTCGGTGACTTTTTCCTGCATTTCTTTCAAAAACGCATCTGCCATCGCTTACGCCTTGTGCTTATTTCCTTTCACGGGAAGGCCTGTTGTCCGACTTTTGCGGTATCGTTTTCCACTTTGTGTCCATGAAACGGAAATGTAATATTTTCCGTGCTTTTCATACAAGGCAGCATTCATAACCATTCATCGCTCCTCCGATGAATGGCTGCCTATCAACTCACCCTCATTATATAGCGCCTTTTCGATATATTCAACCAAAGAACGCTTATAAACCTTGATGGACTTGCCAATTCGGAACGAGGGAATTTGATTATCTTGTATGAGTTTGTAAGCGGTGCTTCTGCCAATGCGAAGCGCCGTCTGCAAATCAGCTATCGTTAAAATATCAGGCAGGTTTGCAAACGAATCTTCTTTCATGATTTCCTACCGCAAGACATTTGATTTGCCAATAGCAGCGAGTTCAAAGAATCCCCCGTTTTCGCAAACGGGGGATTTCCTTATTTTACTTTCGCTTAAATCCAATATTCGTTGCTGTCCGCATCCAGCATATAATCGTGCTCATGCGAAACCTCGGTCACCAGATCGACAGACGAAGTGACATCCGGGTAATACTGAATATTGCCGCTGTAACCTGTGGTATCCGGGCTGGTATCCCGTCCGGTAAGCTGGCAGATGACATTGGCAAACGTCAATCGGGACACATCTCCGCTTACACCGGCGTTCGCACCCGTAACATACTTCACCAGCGTATTGAGCTGCGCCGCCGTTGCCCAGATGCGCAGATATCCATTTTCCGTAATCTCATAGTTGATCTCATAATCTTCATCCTCGGTCATCTGCGTGGTATCGAACACACTGGCAGGCAGCACACCGATGGAGACAAAATACTTCGCTTCCTCCGGGATTGTGTATTCATAGTCCGGCACAGTCACCGAGCCGCGCTCCAGCCAAGTATTGCCGCCGTCGGAAATCAGGCGATACGCCACGGTACACGCTTCCTGCAAGGAAATGCGGTCGCCCGGCCGCCACTTGCCGCCCGAATAGCCATCAAATAGCTGGTAATGAATATCCGTCACCGGTTCATCCACCGCGCTGACGATCTCCACCTCCGGCGACTGGCCGGTCGCATTGCCGTTATCGCCTGCGCCGGTCGCGTAGTTGACATAGGTCTTGCCGCCCGCATCCGCCTTGAACTGCATGGTCAGCTTGATTTCGCGGAACGCGCCGGGCGCAATGTCGCCCAGCTCCAAGGTAAACACCTTGTTTGCAAAGCTCCACTTGCTGTTCAGTACACCGTCTACATAGACGTTATCCTGCAGCACAGGCGTCACCACTGACGTATCCAGCGTATCTTTCAGCACGACGTTCTTCCATGTCTCCTTGCCGTTGTTGCCAACCGTGATCGTAAAAGTCGCCGTTTTCTGCTCGTCGGCCGCGCCCTTGCTGACGTTCACCACCGTCTTGTCTACGTCTTTCGTGACATAAAAGCCGGTGGGGTCAGTAGGGTTTTGCGGCTCCACCCCCGGGACGGTCACGCCGTCGTCGGTTGCCGTGCCGCTGCCGTTGTCACCAGACACGCCCACGCTGTTTTGCAGCATCGTACCGGCTGCCGTATCCAACACCTGTACATCAAAGGTCACGGTCACGCTCTTGCCTGCCGCGAGATCGCCCACCAGCACAGACAGCGCATTGCCGCTCAGCTTGTGCAGCGCGACTTTTCCGTCCAGATACACATTGCCAATGAGCTTTACACCCGCCGGAAGCGTATCATGCGCCACGACGTTTTTCCAAGGTGCGGTAGCTTTATCACCGTTTTTGACCGTGATCTCATACGAAATCGTATCTCCAACATTTGCTTGGGTCACATTGGCGGACTTTCTGACAACCGGGTCAGCTTCACCCTCGTCGATCTGCACGCCTGCGTCCGGCAGCGGCGTGGCATCCTCACCATCATGCAGCACCGCTGTATTGACGATAAACTTGCCCTGCATACCCTCATCTACGGTCACATCAAAGGTGTACACCGCCTGCGTATCCGGTGCGATTGCATAAGGCGTGAGTTTCAGGGTGCGCAGCGCGGTGTCATAGGCATATTCCGTCGTCGCCTGCCCGTCCTTCTGGACGTTGCCCGCAAAGGTCACACCCTCAGGAATCACATCCAGCACGGTTACATCCGTCCAATCCGCGGTAGCAAGCGCACCATTTTTCAGTGTAATCGTGTAAGTGATCGTGTCTCCAACATGAGCAATTGTTTTATTGGCTGACTTTGCTCCCGCGTGGCCGTCCGGCATGCCGTCCTCGATGGTGGCACCATCGTCCGTCGCTTCGCCATCCGGTGTATTGCTGCCGGAGACAACCGCTGTATTTTTAATAGTCATGCCGTAGGCGTCGCTGTTCACCAGCACATCAAAGCAGACCGTCTTGGTCTGACCGGGCGCAATGCTGTCCAGCGATACGGTCAGAGTATCGCTGGCGTTGTCATACTGATAGGCAGCAGAATAACCATCCACCGTGACGTTGCCGTAGAAGGTCAGGCCGTCCGGGATAGTATCCTGCATTACTGCGTCACGGATATTGACCTGTGCGCCCGCACCGTTGGAGACCTGTACCGTGTAGGTCAGCTTGTCACCCACTTTGGCGCTGGATTTGTCCACGGTTTTTACAACCGACAGGTCAGTGCGGCCGTCCGCGACCACAACCCCATCGTCTTTATCCTGCACCGGCTCGGTGTTATCCGCGGTCAGGGTCGCAAGGTTCTGAATGGTCGTGTTATAAGCATCCTCGTTCACCGTCGCCACAAAGGAAACCGTGCGACTGGTGTCCGGGTCGATGCTGCCGACACCCACGGTCAGCAGGCGGCTCGCTTGCTCATAGGTGTATGAACTAACTGTACTGCCATCCACCATGACCGAGCCATACTCGAACGTCAGACCGTCCGGGAGCACATCGGTCACCACCGCGTTTTGCACCGGCACAGTCGCGGTCTCGCTGTTGGATAGCGTCAGCGTGTAGGTGATCTTGTCGCCCACGCTGGCAGAGGACTTGTCTGCCGTCTTTTCGATGCTGGGACGGGCTTTGCCGTCGCCAACCGAAACGCCGTCGTCCTTGCCCTCAGTGTCCGGGATATTATCGCCGGAAAGCACTGCCGTATTGTAAATCGTCTTGCCGTAGGCGGCATCATTGACCGTCACAGAGAACGTGACCATCTTTTCCGTCGCTGGGGCGATGCTACCCAGCGGAACGGTCAGGGTGCGGCTTGCATGGTCGAAAGAATACTTCGTTGTCACTCCATCGAGCTGCACGCTGCCGTCCACAAAATCCAGCCCGGCCGGAAGCGCATCGGTCATGGCCGCGTTCTCGATCTCGTAGACCGCGCCCGCCACATTGCCGAGCGCGACCGTGTAGGTCAGCTTATCGCCAACCTTGGCAACGGGCTTGTCCGCTGTCTTAGTGACGTAGGGCGCGGTGTCGCCCTTGTTAATATACACACCGTCGTCCGTGTCCTCATACTTGCCGGTCTCGTTGCCGTCCTCGTCCTTGACGATACCGTTCTTGCCCTCGGCAACGGCGGTGTTATAAATCGTCTGGTTGTACATATCCGCGCTAACCTTGGCTTTGAAGGTCACCGTAACCGTCTGACCGGCCGCAATATCGCCCACCGGCACGGACAGCACCCCCGCCTTGAAGCTGTGCTCCGCGGACTTGCCATCGACATACACGCTGCTGTCCCCGAACGTCAGGCCGTCCGGGATGGCGTCGGTCAGCACGACTTCTTTCCATGCGGACGAAGCGGCTTTGTTGTTGGACATCATAACCTCATAGGTCAGGGTATCCCCGACATTCGCCGTTTTGACGTTCGCCGTCTTTTCGATGGACGGGATTGCGTCGCCATTGGTGTACTGATACACCACCGTGCGGATATAGCCGCGGTACTCGTAAGCTGGGATAGCCTTGGGCGCGTTCTCAGCTTTGCCTTCCGTCGTGACGGTCTCGGCAAGCTCCTTACCGCTCATATCCACAAACTTCTCGATGATGATATTGTATTTGCCGTCGCGGTAGGACAGGCCGTGCCATTCCTCCGCGCTGTGCGATACCGTCGCTTCCATCAGGTCACAATAGCCCCAATGGGTTTCCGGCAGATCGTTGTACGGACATTTGATACCGAGCGCTTTCAGCTTGTCCAGCGTTACGCTGCGGTTAATCATGCCGTTGACCAAACGCACGACCTCGGCGCGGCTGATCGGCTCGTCCGGCCGGAAGCTGCCGTCCGGGTAACCTTCCACCCAGCCTGCATTGGCTGCGGCGTTGATATAGCTGTACGCCCAGTGGCCGACCGGAACATCATCAAAGACGTTGCCGCCCTCGTAATCCAGACCGGCAAAACGCGCGGCCATGACCGCGAACTCGGCGCGGGTCACCGGCTCGTCCGGCGAGAATTTGTGTTCGCCTGTACCGTCCACGATGCCGATGTTGTACAGCGTTTCCACTTTCTTGTAGAACCAATGGCCGGTTCCCACGTCCTCGAACGTGCTGTCGGACATACGGCGTGTAAAGGCAGGATACTCACCGTCATACAGGCGGTAGAACACGGTCGCGGCTTCCGCGCGGGTCATGGGTGCGTCTGCCCGGACGCTTTCGTCCGGATAGCCGACGATATAGGTCAAATCCTTGTGCGAGTAGACGTACTCGACGCTTTCCGTGTAATCAACGTAGGTGTAATTTTCGATCTCCTGCGGCTGCCGTTCCTCATGCGTGACGTGGTACGTTTCCGGCGCGGTGATCTCTTTGCCATTTTCCGCGTCAAGGAACTTGGCCGTGACCTCGGCCAGCGTGCTTTCCGACGCAGCAAAGGCCGTGGCTGGTAATGCCGACGCTGACAAAAGCAAAGCAAGTCCCATCGACGCAGCCCGTTTTACACGTTTTTTCCAGAACCCCATTTTTCACACTCCATTCTGTCTTGGATTGATTTCTAACTGTTGCATGGGTACGCCATGCGCTGAACAGCACATGGGAACCACCCTCTTTCCTGAAAATTTTATCTATGAAAAAACCGTGCGGGTTTCCACACGGTACTTGCCTTGGAGCTTTATTCTTCAAAGCCCTCTATCTTCATTTGTCCGACAATATTGCGATCTTGCAGCCACCAGCGGAATACATCTTCGCCGGTCGTCCCAGCCCGCCATGAACCATCCAGCTTGCCGCGTGCAGCACGCATTTCCAGCATCTTATCAAACGCGCGGAGATAAGCGCGCTGATACGTTGGATACCGTCCAAACTCACGCAGCCGCATTTTCCGTCCGGCCATCGGGCAGCCGATACAACCGACACGGTGATAACCGCAGGCATAGAGTGGGTTGACCGGGATTTTCTCTGCAAGGATATACTCCCACACGTCCCGGTCTGTCCAGTCTATGATCGGATTGCAGATGCGCTTTGCCTGCAATTTGCAGTTTTCAAACAACCGCCGTTTATCATCATTGTCGTTATTGATAATGACCTTTTTGCTCATATCGTGCGGCATACTCTCATAAATACCGCGTTTACTGCGGCGGCTTGCACTTTCCGCCCACCTCACGCCGGTCGTAATCATGCGTCCAGTACCACCCTGTTCTTTGAGCACAGCGCAACAATATCGCACCGTCCGCGTAGGCGGCATCAGCTTTTGCGGAATGAGCGTCCACATATTGACCGGCATACCCTTGTAAACCGGGTAGTTGACGGTACACTTCACACCGGCCCACTCCAAGCGCCGGAACTGCTCCCGCACATGATATACGGTTTCAGGCGCGTCCACACTGGTGTGGTTGTGCTGCACTTCATAGCAGATACCAGAAGCGGCGGCAAGGTACAGACACACATCACTGTCCTTGCCGCCGCTTGTTGTTATCACCAATGGCTGCCCGTAATAGACTTCACTCATTTGCGCCGCGAGCCGCAGCCGGTCGATCGCTTGCTGTTCCTTGTCCCAAGTCAATGTTTACGTCCATAAAATGCTTTTGGTTTGGGCGGTGTTTCTGCCCAAAAGATGCAATCCCCGTAAAGCTCATGTCGGAAGCTTTCTTTACCAAGGTATAACTGCACGTCCATTTTGCCGTTGGGGTACAGGCAGAGCACCTTAGAGTATTTATTCGGTAATTTTTTGTTTACACTGATCCATTTCATTGTATTTCCTCAAAACCGTATTGACGGAAACAGGCCGGAAGTTTAAGTGCTTCCGGCCTGTCCTGTATTTGCCTACCATTATTTCATGCAATCATATGTATCATCACCTCATATTTCTTATGCAGTCATTTGTCCACGACACCCCACTGCACAGGGAAGCATCAAGCGGCCGGCAGCGTACCGGCTCCACGGGAATTGCACCCCTGCATGGTTCTCATGCAGCCGCCCTCATTGCCTGCGACGCTTTGAACGCACGGACTGTGACTGGGCGAGAGTCTCATTATTATCTGCGCATATCTTCGCCATGCCGAAAGCTATCCGACAGTTCGCGATTCCCTAACCGCAGCTCCTTGCGCTGATATTGTACCTGATGCCTGTTTGTTCGGTTTTCAAAGGGCAGTGAGAAGTTTTCCTCTCACTATTCCCCCGAAAAAACAATGGAGTGAATACCCACACAATCAGACTTTTTCCAAAATATTTTTCAATGTCGTTAATATACGATCTCGGCGCTTAATGACAGTCCGCTGCGAAACACCAATGCTTCGCGCATACGCCCTTGTAGACATTCCTGCAAAAAACAATGCGTGAATAAGCTGTTGATCTGATTCTGATAATGCACTGATAGCACAGGGAAGTCGGTGCAGCCTTTCTGCTTCAAGCTGTTGCTGCTCCTTTGCAATACAACAATCCTCAGGGCTAATAATCTGCTCGCGAATAATCTGCTCGCGAATAATCTGCTCAAGATATATACCGTCCTCATACAATCGTTCCAGCGACACTTCCTTATTATGTGAAGCATCATCTGTTATGTAGCGTGCTCGCCGATCCATAGCAGAGTACACATCGAACACTTCATTTGAAACAACAACATCTTTGCCGAATACCGTAATGATATTTGCAACAACATTCCCGTTTTTATCACGGATTCGCTTGTAATTACGTTCTTTTTTCCATTTTCTCATTGCAAAGCCTCCAATCTCAAATGTGAATTTGAAATTGGAGACTACGGATATTTTGCGATGTAGGATTGCCAGTATTGTAGAAATTTGTAGTTTAAGCTTAACAACAGGAAATTAAAGAAGCCTCACTTATAGCAGTCTGCTATATGTGGGGCTCATAACCAAAGCTTTAGAAGAAAAAAGTTTTTTCAGGTTGAGACCCTTTAATAATTGATATACTTTCAAACTTTTTTGGGTCAATCATAAAAGTTGTGGGATGAAGGATTTCTGATGTAGGGTTTCCGGCTGACATCGAACAGCTTCAAGAAGAAGTAATCGTCGTCAGGATAGCCGTAGGCCTTGCGCCGCAGGGTCTTGATTTTGTTGTTAATACCCTCAATCCTGCCAGCGGAGATATTGAAAGTAGCGTGGGCGATAATGCCCTCAAAATGCTCGTCGAGAATACGGCGGAACCAGAGCAAGTGCCTGTTCTGCGTAACGGCGCAGATATCCATGATGTCGGATATATCCTCCGCCATAGCCGCCTCGTCCGTCTGCTTGTAGGCACTTGCCAGCTTGTCCTTGATGATGTCCAGAGTAAAGAAAAGCTGGTTTTCCCGGATAAGTTCCTCGTACCGCTGGACATAGCCGGATTTGCGGACAACAACAGGCTGGGGGAATAGTTCTCCACCACGGGAGATGATCTTGCCCTCAGCGGCTTCCTCGTCCTTGCGGCGCAGGGTGTCTTTGGACGAAGTGAGAATGTACTTGGTTTTCTTTAGTGCGGCAGCGGCCCTTGTATTCCCTTCGGCAGCAAGCCGCCGCTGCTCGTCCTTGCGGATGGCACCAACAACCTTCTCGTTGAAGTTCTTCACAATATGGAAGTAGTCAAAGACGGGCTGGATATGGGGGCAGCGTTCCTCAAAGGCTTCCTGAAAGTCCGAGTTCATGTCACAGGCAACGGCCTCCACGCCGTCCATCCACGCCTCGCCTACATGATCTATGAAGTCATAGACGGTACGCTTGCGCTTGCCGTGTGAGAGCCACAGGATATGCCCGCTCTCCATGTCGATGATGAGGGAGGCGTACTTATAGCCATTGTGCAGCTTGAACTCGTCCACGCTGAGGAAACGGGCCTGTTTCTCAGGCTTTATGAGGGTCTTGCCGTCCACCGTGTACTTGTCCTTGAGCCGTTGCAGGTCAATCTCTTTCACCGTGTTTTTGCCGAGGCCAGTCAATTCAGATACCTCCTTGTTGGTAAACCCGTAAGCCAGAAGCTCCCTTGTGAACTGCAACAGCTCACGGGTGATGTTGTGGCCGTCCGCCTTGAATGGGACGCTCTCCATCTCCGTATGACCGCAGCAAGGACAGCGATACCGCCGTTTCTCAAAGCTGACTGCGCTAAGGCGAGAGCCAAAGCACAGGTGCCGGAGCATGGTGATCCTGCTCCCGTGGATGTGCATTTTCTGACCGCACTCAGGGCAGGACGGAGCCTCGCCCCGTTCCGGTTCTCCATGCAGCAAGTAGACCTCCCGGCCTGACTGGGCCACCTCTATGGTGGTCTTGGAGTTACGAAATCCAGTTAGGCCAGAGGGCAAATGAATGTACTGCATGGCGGAGCCTCCCGTGCTGATTGCTACGGAAAAGCATACCAGCACGGGGGCCTCCACGCACGCATACCCTACTTCACATCAACCCCACAAGAAAAAGGATTGAGCCACTTTTTTCTTGTATTTTCTAGAAAAGCAATACAGTCAACAAAAAAACGGGTATCCCATTATCGGGATATGATATGTACCCCCTTTACTGGACACCCAGTAGAGGGGGTATTATTATGCGGTACACATATGAGTATAAAAGGAAATGTGTAGAAATGTATCGAGAAGGAAAATGGCCAGAAACGCCAGAAGGTATTAGCGATAAATCCTTTCGAGATAAAGTGAGACTATGGGTAAGAACAGAGGATAGCCGCGGTCCAGAAGCACTGAAACACAAAAATTTCAATAGGAACTGGACACCAGAAGAACGGCTAGAACTAGTATCCCAAGTAATGTCCGGGAAATCCTGTGTGTCAG
>NZ_JNJN01000033.1 GCF_000701665.1 Agathobaculum desmolans ATCC 43058
GTGCATATCGTTTTTGTGAAACTCCCTTTGGCATAAAAAATCACCCCATCTGTTAGATAGTATATCATACTGTCTAACAAATGGGGTGCAGTTCACAATGGCTGCAGCTCATTTGCCATAATGTATTCCCTCCAACTTCCTGCTTTTTCGCAAGCAAATTATTCATCCTGATATTCAGCCAAAGCATCCGTATCGATTGCCTTAATTTCAAACGTTTTCCGTGTTGACACACAGAAGTTATACTCAATCATCAGATTAGCAAGTCTCTCACCATCAATCAGAATAATGTGATGAGTATTTGCGTAATCCTTAGCCTTCTGTGAGAACTTAGCTGTCGTAACGAAAAGTCCATCGCCGTGCTTCCCGGCAATCGCACCAACAAAGCTCTGAATGTCCGGCTGGCCAACAACTCTATCTGGTGCCCATTCCTTAGCCTGCATATAAATCAAAGAGAATCCGAGCTTGTCCTCCATGATGACTCCATCAATTCCATCATCACCGGAAGCGACTGTTGCATGACTTCCGTAAGCCACAGTTCCATAACCCATCTTTGAAAGAAGATCAACAACGAGCTTTTCAAAGGTGTATGGCGAGATTTTCAGAACCTCACTCAACAAATCAGATGCAAGGCTTGCATTAATCTGCTTATATGCGTCTTCAAGTTGGTCATCGGGCGTAAGATCCGTCGGCTTTGAAATCGTAGACACCGAATCATCTCCATTTACAGGATCAGAGGCGGATGCAAAATCTACAAACGAAGGAAACTGTTCCAGATATTTGGAGTCTATTTTCTCTGGATTTTCTGCAACTACTTTCTTTCCAGCTTCCGTAATGACGATAGTGGCGCGGGCAGGACTATCAAGGAGTCCAGCTTTTTTCAGATAAGTCTTCGCCCATCCGACCCTGTTTTTAAACACGGTTTGCCTACCGCTCGGAAGCATTTCTGCGAGATCTTCTGCTGATAAATTTAGCTGTTGAGCTAACACGGCAGTAACATCCTTAATTTTATAGACCTCACCGTCTTTTACTGCTGCCAGTAAAGGCTTCATTAATTCATCGTATTTTGGCACTGCCATGGTTAGTCCTCCTCCTTGACTCACTGAAGATCGGGATCGCTCCCCAGAGGAGTAATTCCGTTTTCTTTGAGCATTTCATTTATTTCATAAATTGAATTCTCAGCACAGGCTCCTAATACGCATTGATAAACGTATCCTTCACCCTTCATTGAATTTAATTTAAAGTCTGTTTTACCGAGAAACATCTCAGCCTCTGGCAAAGGCAGCTTCAGACCTACGCATAATGCAAGAACTGTCTGAACTGAAGTCGGATACTCTTCATCGTTTCTCAAACGCTGAATGGTTTTTTCTCCCACAAGTGAGCGGTCAGCCAACTGCTTATTTGAGAGCTTCCTTTCCTTCTGAAGCGCAACCAGCGTCTCAGCAAAAGAACCGGGATATCTACGCATGGCCTCTGAACGGCGCTTTGCGTTCTTGATTTGCTCAAGAAGTGTCTTGTTGTGCGCATTAAGTTCAAAGGAATATTCAACCTGATTTTCAACCGGTGCGGCATTCCGCATAAACTGCGTGTAATACCTTGCCCCTTGATATTTCGATTGATAGCTATATCCCTTCGAGAAGACGACGCAGCACTCATCCATGTGCGAGAGAGCATATTCTGATAACGTAGCACTCCCAGACTGATCTCTCGCTATGTATTTCTCGTTATTGAGAACGAGATGACGATCTGCAAAAATAAACTGTCCGCTGTCAATCAGCTTCTTAAACTCACGATCAAAGCAGTACGCCTTAAACAAATCGGCATAGGGAATAGTGAACGTCTGATTCTTATCCAAGGCACCTGCTTCAAATGAATATCCGCGAACATACTGACCATCCACAAATGGATATGCGCCCTCGGCTTTGGAATATCCCAGATCCATCAGGCGAACCTTGGCGGCCTGTCTCGACACATCGAACAGCTCCGCAAGTTCATCAATGACATTCTCGTAGGCTGCAATGCTCGCATCATCAGCCCCGCCATAAACTGCAAGGAGCTGATCTGCCTTCAAGCGCGTCGGTTTCGCAGGCATCAAGATTCTCGGAGCGACGCCCTTGGCTTGCCACTCCATCCAGTCTACAGCCTTCCATTTATCTGAATCCATGGAATTAGCGGCTATTTGACATTGAATTGCTTTTCCCAGATTATCATCGGCACCTATCATTTTCATCAGCACGTGGTATGGCTGATGACGATGCCAATGAAAACACTCATGTGCCAGTGTAGTGCGCTTTGTTCCTACAGACCTCTCATAGGAAACACGCGGATCAAGATATACGGTTCCTCGTTTGGCATTGCGAATTGTAATCTTCCGGTGCTTATCGAGAACATTTCCGTTATCAAATATGATAGTTCCAAAGTAAGTAAGATCATCTGACAGAGGGATATCTTCGATAACCTGTAGTTTCATATCGCTGGCTATTGTCTCGATTGGAACCCTCATAGGTTTTTCCAACGCTTCAGGACAATACCTTGTTAGGAACTTCTCCGCCTCGTCTTCAAACTGTTCGCGGGAAATAATAGGTACAAGCTCTCCGGACAGGCGGTCATTATCAGATTCCTCTTGCGGCTCGCAATTACCAACAGACATGATTCGGAACCCACTCATATCGATGCCAAGAGTAACCTGACAATGAATCTTCAGCCAGCGCTCATTAAAATAACCCTTGCGAGATGCGGACGGCATTTCGACATCGCATGATGCAATTACATCGAAAGCAATCACACCATCCTCAAGCTGCTCAATATGGATAACATTCTCGATTTCCATATCAATGACCGACAGTCTTTTCGCGTCACCAGAATGCTCCTCTTGAATATAAGCTATGGCCGCATCCCGGATGTCATCATAACGAGATTGGTCGATCAGTTTCTGTAGTGGGCTTTCATCCTGCGCTTCATAGTAGTCCAGTCTGCTGTCGTTGAGCTCTTTACGAATTTCACGCCAATTAGGCATGTACCTATCCATGTGTGCGATGAATGTAGCATCATGCTTTCTTGTGATTAAATGTGTAAGCTCGTGCAAAATAATATAATCAAGGCAGGCATAGGGTTTCTGAGCAAGCTGCAGATTAAACCATAGCTTCTTTTTATCCGTGCTGCAGGCACCCCATTTTGTGACCATATATTTTGTTTGCCAAGAATCGCACTTAAGGCCTGTCTGTGCTTCCCACTTGGGCAGGCGTTTTTCTATCTCTTCTTTCAGAATCTTTCGATATTCCTCTTTGACATAAGCATCCCGCTGCTTTACCGTGCTTTTGGCACTCATGGAAAGAATAATATTCTGGTTCTGAATCTCGAAGCTGTTCTTCTGATTGTCCGGCTTAAAGACAAGGAAGTACTGCTTTCCCCAGATATACATCGTCTCACCGGAAACATACTGCCGCTTCGATGCCCTTGGCTGATCCTGAAACTGCGCAATAGCCCTCTTGATAAAGCCCAGCTGAGTTCTGGCATAAGCCTCTATAGCTTTATCGTCCACGGATAAAGGCGCAGAAATTACCACATGTCCATCCGGCGGCTTCACCTGAAGGTGCATATTCTTTATATTCTTTTTTTGCACATCAATCGGAATTCCGGAAATGACAATGCGCATTAATACTCCTCCTGCTTCTCGATGATCTTATAGATGCGTTCCACCTCGGAGTCATCACCCAGAATCTCAAAGAGAGCCTTTTTTATTCTCCTGACAACCACCTGATTATCCCTGAAACCAGACAGTGCTTGCTTTTTCACGGCCTTGTGAATTCGAAGAGCAAGTTTCTCATCCTCGCCGGTGTTGTCATAAATGGCCATGAGCGCCTTACTCTTACGGATGCTTTCCGGATATTTATCGTTATCCTCCGGACAATCAACATCCTTGGCCAGCTTTATATATTTCTCAAGCATCTCAGCGTAGTCAAGAACTCCCTGCTTGCGCTCTTCGATGAGCTTATCAAGGATTTCTGACATCTTTGCGTAATAGCGCGGATTGACAGTAACCTTTTCGATAACCTTCTTACGGATGTTATTCTCGATAGCCTCTGCTGCACCTTCCTTGTGGCCGCTATCACCTTCACCGGTAAGCGTTTCGCCCTGTTTTGCTACAAAATCCAATAAGGTAAGATCATCAAAATCGCCAATCTTTTCAGCATCCGCTGCCGTGATATAGTTATCGATCATCTTTCTCATATCAGGCTCATAGGCCTTCAAATCGAGGAAATCACCACTGGCCGTACCGATGGTTTTCTTCAGCTCAATGTAGAAAGTGACCTTCTTGTCATATTCATTTAGTTTGCCAGATGAAATGTCATCAACCAGATATGGTTTTGCTTCCGCGAAAGCTCTGACAAGACTGCTCACCAGACGATAGAGTTTTTCTCTCAGGCGTGCATAAATCTCGTCGCTCTCCTCCGACTGACCGGAAACCCCACAGAAATAATGGATGTACTGGATCTCCCCACGAGGTTCCTCGACGCCTTCGCAGAGTTCTTCGACGGCATCATACACTTCCTCAAAATAGGATACCGTAGCATCATGTCGATCCTTAACAAGTCCTTTTACATCCTCCGGATCATATCCTTCAAAAGCGCCGGAAGTATAGTCCTTCATTGCAGTCTGGAGCTGTCCAAACAGCTGCTTGTAATCCACGATATAGCCGAAGTCCTTACTATCATCATCGAGACGGTTGACGCGGCAAATCGCCTGAAACAGGCCGTGATCCTGCATCCTCTTGTCGATGTAAAGGTATGTACAAGGAGGCGCATCAAATCCGGTGAGCAGTTTGTCTACGACAATAAGGAGCTTCATATTTGCAGGCTCCTCTACAAACTTCCGTTTTGCTTCCTTTTCAAATTCCTCCACCTTGGCCTGAACCGATCCCGCATTCGGAAGGTCAGAAGGATCGAGCCCCAGCATCTTCAAATACGTCTCGTATTTGAGGAAGGTTTCAGTATCATCCTCATCGCTGACAGTATCAGTGCGCAGTTCGCCCTTATTCGGTGTATAGGAAGATATGATGGCGCACTTCTTAAAGCCCATCTGTTGGAAAATTTCGTAATACTTACAAGCCGTAGGAATACCATCAGCTACAAGAATCGCATTACCGTTTCCATCCATCAGACGCGGCTTCATATTAAAGTCCTGAATGATATCCCACGCCACCTTTTCAAGACGAGAGCGGGAGCTATATACCTTCTGCATCGTGCCCCACTTCTCTTTGAGCTTTGCCTTAGCGCGAGAGGAGAGGCCTCTGGTCTTTACATCAAACCACTGATCAACACGATCCTGTGACGACAAATCCTGCGGAACATCACGGTATTCATAACGCAAATCCAGCACGACACCGTCGGCCACGCCCTCATTGTATTTATAGGCATGGATATAGGTGCCGAACACTTCAATGCTGATCTTTTTATCCTTCTTCAGTAACGGAGTACCCGTAAAGCCGATAAATACAGCATTCGGCATGATAGTCTTCATCGCTGTATGGAGCTTACCGGACTGCGTTCTGTGGCATTCGTCAACAAATACCACAAGATTTCCCTTTGCCTCGAAATCGGCAGGGAGGGAGGCTTTCAGCTCTTCAATATACTTATCGTAGTCATTTTCTGTCGCTTCTCCGCCACGACGGCCAAACTTATGCACGAGGGAGCAGATCAGCGAATCATCATATACATTCAAACGATTCAGCAAATCTTTACCGCTCTTGGTACGAGCAATATTCTCATCCACGCCAGTGAATGTTTTTTCTATTTGCTCATCAAGCTCATCACGGTCTGTCACGATAAGGACGCGGGCATTAAGCTCCGCCCAATGTGTCAGAATCCACTTTGCAAGCCATACCATTGTCAGCGTTTTGCCGGAACCCTGCGTATGCCAAAGAATACCGCCCATCGGTTTATCCGGATCTCTGTTCGGATTATGAAGCTCTGTCCTCAGATTATTAAGCCTCTGCTGAGTGCGCTTGATGCCAAAATACTGATTATAGCGGCACACCTTTTTGATGCCTTTATCAAAGACAACAAAATTCATGATAAGGTCAATAAAGCGTTCCTTATCGAACATGGCATATATCTGCTTCAGGAGTTTATTCTCGATGCCTTCGCAGGTCTTGCTGATACGAACATCTACCGGATCACGTTCCTCCTCATGTTCTTTGAAGCCGTCATCCTTCCACTCCATATAAAACTTCTCTCCGGTCAGAAGCGTGCCGTAGCGCAGGCCTTCCGACTCGTTTCCGGCCATACAGAACTGCATGGTAGTAAAGAAGCCCCGAATAAAGGAGTCCTTCTGGTTTGTGAGATTCTGGCGGATGCCTTCGGACACAGAGATGCTGCTTCGTTTTAATTCGATAACGGCCACAGCAATACCGTTCAAATAGATGACAAGATCCGGCCTCTTCTCCTGCTGCTCAACAACAGTTACTTCCTCAGCGATTGCAAAGTCATTATTCAGCGGATTGGTCTCGTCAATAAGTTCAACTGTCACCGGAGGCTTCTCCGGGCTCTCACTGACCGGAATGCCGTACTTTAACCGCGAATACACAGTCTTATTGGCATCATAGACCCCACGAGAAAGATTTCCTGCTTCCTGCTGAAGCTGCATAATGGCAGCATCAATCAGTTTATCTGCATAGCCCTTCAGCCGAAGATACTGGCGCAGACGATCTTCCTTGATGTTCTTATTCTGATAATCTGACAGGTTACCGATATACTGATAGCCCAAGATCTCAGGATCTTTAAAGAAGCGGATCACTCTTTCCTGTGTTTTGATTTCGGCATCTCCAATACTCATCCGACAGGCACCTCCCTACATCAATCTGACCTTGCCGGTCAGCAATTCTTCCATCATACCTTGTTTCATAGCTTTATATTTCAAGCATTTCTTTTCTAAGGATAGTATGTCGCCTTCCATATCTGCCAATGTTTGAGCTATTTCAACCTGATCCTCATACGGAGGCAGCTCGATTTCTGTTTGGCTAAAATAATCCTTGGAAAGGTTAAATCTCGTAGCTCCTTGAGCCAATACCCGCATAATTTTTCTTCCTTCTTGACTGTTAAAATAGTAGGAGAAAAACAACGCATGTACTTTCTTCGTTTTTAATCGAAAACCGAAGCAGAAGCTGTTTAGATAAGTATTTCTTATAGAATCCATCAATACAGCACACATTCCGACTTCTTCCGGCGTTTCTGACGAGGTATTGAAAAACAAATCACCTTTTAACACCTCATTCTGATACTCATCCTCATTTACTTGCACAGATTCAAGTTTCGATATATCTATGACCGTATTGTTTAGGACGTTGAGAAATGTAATATATCTTGCATTCCCTTTGCCAAAATCATCTTTCGACTTTCCAGTTAGTCCACTATAGAAGTCTCCTATATCCCCAATCACATATTTATCCCATAAGGAATCTGATATGCGTATTTTTCCAGAGAGCAAACTTTGCATTGTCCCAGTAAAAATGTTTCGTTTTTTCTTTATGAGTTTTTCAAGGTCATAAATGAGTGTCTCGATATCACTTATTGCTTCGACAATAAATTTCTGTTCTTCGATGGACGGTCTTGGAATACGGATTTCCAGCAAACGCTCCTTCGATATATTTTTCATACTGTTACTTGTACCTGTAGCAACAGCATGTATAGCATTTTTATACCTATACTGATTCAATAAGTAATTTAGCCAGCGAAAGTCATACTTCTCCGGCTTGCTATTTACCACTTGCCATAACCTGTCTGGCAAAAAATAACCCTTGGCGTCTTCAGCTACATACCCGCACGCACCTACTAATTGTGGAGTGTTCATCCTGCTTATGATAATGCTTCCTTTTTTTACCGGACATTTAAGACGCGCATACTCCTTTTTGACTACAGGCTTAGCCTCATCTATGTTGATAAGACCATCAGAAATTGCAGATGTCTTCAAAACAAAGAAATCCGCATTTTGCCTTTCATCTGAATTTACACTTACTCCAGCTTCAAGGTTTTGAAAAGCGTCTGATAGTGAGGTCACATCCCATTCCTCTGGCATAGATCCTATTTCTGTTTCTTTATATTTGCTTACCATTCGAATCCCATCCTTTCCAGATGAGACTTTACCTTTGCCTCATACTCAGTTGTTTCTTTATCAAGCTCCGGAAGTGTATCTTCATAACGATCCGCAAGTTCAATTATCCTATTTGTCAGGTGATGAGAAATCGCGGCGTACAAATCAGCAATACCAAAGAAGATACTATCAAACCACTTCTTGTTTACCAGCAGCTCCAGAATTTCTTCGTGTGTCAGGCTGCCATATCTTGCTCTGCATTTTTCATCCAGTGCCTTGTTCAGGTCTTTGACAACCTTGTTGTAATCTGAAATCTTGCCACACAGCTCCAACGCAGCTTTCAGCTGATTAACATCATCCTGCAGACTTTCCGGTATGCTCTCCTCAGTACGAATAACCAGCAAACGCAGCATAATGGATGATTTATTAACGGTACCCTTGTCAGTCAAAGCGCTCTTGCAGAGCGGATGTCCAACAAGATATGCCTGCAGGCGTTTCTTCTGCATAGGAAGCTGATTCATCAGGAGCTCCAGCTCAATTGTCTCCTCGGTTTCCACATGCTGGGTGAGTTCCTCGATCTTGGCCTCTAAGTCCTTAGCCTTGACTTTTCCGTTCTCAGCCACATCGGCAAGAGCAGATTCTTCATCTGCACTCTCAATCAGATCAGAAAGCTGGGATTCTGTCTCCGCGACGACATTCTCTGCCTCCTCGATGGTGTTCTTCTCTTCACGGAAAAATGCATCGATCACGATGGCCTTTGGAATCAATCTTCCTTCCCATCCAGTGACTTTCATCTCACCTTTATTCTTGCCCTGCGTGATTTCCTCTTCGATATTGTCCGTCGCTCTGGCATTGGCATAGCCATCCGGTTCGCTTATGATAAGCGACACATCATCGTTCATGACCTCATTCCAATAAGCCAGCAGCACTTGATACACGTCGTATTTATCAATCAGCGTCAGGTGTTCAAATTCAGCAAGGATATCCTCCGCAAGACTAATGATTAACTCTCTCGCAGATACATCTTCATCAAGGGAAGATAAAGTGGGATATTCCTTAGCCTTCCATGCTGCAAAAGCTTCGTCGAGTTTCTCACCGTATTCTGAGAACTCGGCGTTTTTATATATCGTCTGACGGATATTCTCATGCTCCACATTCAAGCTGTAATACTTTTCGCTAATCGCCGTCAGCAACTCAGCCTTCAGCGAAGGGAACACATCCCAATACTTAGACAGACTGTCAATATCAACCGCCGGAATACCGCCATGAATATGCGCATAGATATCCTGAATGTCCTCCGGATCTGTGGAGTCAATATAGCGAGTAATGTTCAGGTTATACCCGTTTTTCTTTTCGATTTCATCGTTTGGTACGAAACGCGCATACTTTGGATCTGTAGTTATCTGCTCATTAAACGTCGTAATGATTCTATAGATATCACGTTCACGCAAACGATTCTTGTTGCCGTCCTTAACGTACCCACGGCTGGCATCAATCATAAAGATGCCTTGTCGGTTTGCAGCTCCTTCTTTATCAATCACGAGCACGCAGGCGGCTATGCCGGTGCCGTAAAACAAGTTTGCCGGAAGGCTGATAATTCCCTTGATCCAGTGCTTCTTTATAATTGCTTCTCTAATAGTCGCTTCGGCATTTCCACGGAACAGAACACCATGAGGGAGAATAACCGCAGCCTTGCCATTTGACTTCAATGCCTTAAGGATATGCATGAGCCAAGCATAGTCGCCGTTCTTTTCCGGTGGCGTGTCCCCATAGCCCTCGAAGCGACCATATTCTTTACCGGCAATACCATCGCGCCAATTTTTCATAGAGAAGGGCGGATTTGCCACTATGTAATCGAAACGTTCAAGTATGGAATTATCGGATTTATCAAGATACTGCGGATTTGAGAATGTGTTACCGCTCTTTATGGTAATCTCGGCCTTACGATGCAGGACGGCATTCATCTTCGCCAGACCAGCTGTCGTGCTTTCCTTTTCTTGCCCATACCCCATGATCGGGATAGGAGCTGCATCAATGGCTCGAATTAATAGGCTGCCACTTCCACATGCCGGATCGCATACCGTGGCGCTGGTGTCCGTGCAACGGCTGATTCCCACGACATTGGCGAGGATTCTGGAAACCTCTGCAGGTGTATAGAATTGTCCCTTGCTCTTTCCGCTTTCTGTAGCGAATTTTCGCATCAAATATTCGTAGGCGTCTCCGATGATGTCATCACCTTCAGCCTTATTCCGGGAGAAGTCGAGTTCCGGGCGCTGGAAGATGGATATGAGATCGGTCAACTTATCGACCATTTCCTTACCGCTTCCCAGCTTCTTCTCATCATTAAAATGAGCAATATCAATAACACCCTTCAGGTCAGTATTCTCGTCAGCAAGGCGTGCTATGATTTTATCCATACCTTCGCCGATGTTTTTCTTTCCCTTCAGAGCAATAAAGTCATCAAAGGAACAGCCCGTCCGTTTCTCCGGATCGGGATCTTTATCATGTGCCTTATCAAAGACCTTAATGTCTTCATAGGCTCCTTTATTCTTAAATTTATCGGTGACATACTTCATGAACAAAAGAGTCAGGATATAGTCCTTATACTCTGAGGAATCCATGCCTCCGCGAAGTTTGTCACAGCTCGCCCACAGCGATGCATATAATTGCGTTTTCTTGACAGCCATCTTTGTCTGCTCCTTGTCTAATGATTTTCTTCGATTTTCCCCTTGAATCAGTCAGCGCTTTTACCGCTCTTAACCCATTCATCGAGTTCGGAAATTTTAAACTTCCACTGTTTTCCGATTTTTTGAGCAGGCAAACCTTCTTTACCATTTCTGATCCAGCTGCGAAGAGTAACTGTTTTGATTCCTAAATATTCCGCAGCTTCATCTATGCTTATCCATTTGTCATTCATGATTTCTTCCATGCTCTCACCTCGTGATTTGAATCTGAATACAGCTCAATTATTTTAGTATACACCATAAATGTGAATTTTTCAAGAGTTTGCTGTTATTTGTTGATATTATTTTTTATTTGTGCATTCTTAAAATTCCCTGCCGGACACAACTATGTCCGGTCTTTTTTTTGCCCGTTTTTCAATATAAAGCTCATCTTGGCCTTCTCGTTTCTGCCTATCAGCACCGCAAAAACGGACATGCCTGTGTCTGAGGTTCCGATCCCTAAAAATGGCATACTTGCTTTAGCACGTGGGAGCCATCTGCGCAGGGTGTTTCCGGTTCCACGTGACTACCGATGACAATCAAATACTGTACCGATCACCGGAAGTGAGGTGCAGCCGAAATGGAGTAATCCTTCGGTATGCCCTCACGCCTGTGGTCTGGTTTTGCATGTCTGGAGCTCTCCATTTCGGCAAAAGCCGAAGGAGGGCTTTCATTATGCAAAACAACGACAATCAGAAGACCTATTTTATCTACGTTCGCAGCACCGGCGAGAAGGTGCCGGTCACCAAGGAACAACACAACTCCTTCTATAAGGAAGCTGACCGTATTCGCCACAAAGAGCAGGATCACGGCAGGTGCATGTGTCCCTACCGCTTCATCTGGAAGTGCGACGGTGACTGCATCGGCTGCGAATACCATGCAGCAGGTGACGTCACTTCTCTGGATCAGCCGCTCCCTGATGGCAATGGCACCCTTGGCGACTATATTCCTGACCGCAGTAAGCCGATGGAGGAAGTTATCGCCGACCGCATGTTGCTGGAGCAGCTCTTTGCCAGACTGCGTGAGCTTGACCCGGAAGCCGATACCATCATCCAGCTTTGGAAGGATCACCCGGAGGGCATCTCCGACCGTGCTATTGCAAGAGAACTCGGTCGCCCGCAGAAGACCTTCGCGGATCAGATGAAGAAGTATCGCACCGACCTGCGCAGGATTACCGGCGATAAGTAATACCAAGACCACGAACCACACCCTTTCCGGCCACTATCCATCAATCGGATGGTGGTCGGAATTTTTTTATAAAATCCTCCGCTCAAATCAGCAGTTCATCTCCAGTGGAAGGTGAAGGCAAGAGAACACAGCCTTCAGAAAGCGAGGTGAACACATGATGTACCGCAGTTACGCAGACACCGGCGGCAACGTGAACGAGGAGATCAAGCTCCTAAATTCCATCAGTCACGTATCCGCCAGACTGGCAAGGAACCTCTCACTCCTTGCCGCAAGCCAATCCGAGGAAGGAGGAAAAGAAAATGTCAAAAATGGCAGAAATGGCACAGATCATCGAAGAGCTCCGCACCGCTGCTGCTTCAATTAATGCCGCAGCCGACTGGCTCTACCAGCAGTTTTCCGGCGATGTCGATGAAACACAGACCACTGATGCTCCCGCCAAGAAGGAACTGAAGCCTGAACTCAAGCTGGAGGATGTAAGAGCCGTCCTTGCTGAGAAGTCCCGCGCCGGTCATACCGCAGAAGTACGCGCCCTGCTTAAAAAGTACGGTGCTGCAAAGCTCTCGGAGATCGATCCGGCAAACTACGAAGCCCTGATGAAGGACGCGGAGGTGATCGGCAATGGCAGCTAAAGCACACGCAATCCTGTCCGCGTCCAGCTCCGACAGGTGGCTGCACTGCCCGCCGTCGGCACGGCTCTGCGAAACCTATGAGGACAAAGGTTCAGATTACGCTGCAGAAGGAACCGACGCTCATGCGCTTGGCGAGCACAAATTGAAAACCGCGCTGGGACTCCCTTCAGAAGACCCGACCGACAGCCTCAAGTGGTATTCCGAGGAAATGGAGGACTGCACCAGCGGCTATGCCGAATATGTGCTGGAGCAGATCGAAGCTGCCAAGGAGACCTGTGCTGACCCGGTAGTTCTTATCGAACAGCGTGTAGACTTCTCCCGCTGGGTAGAACAAGGCTTCGGAACCGCCGATTGCGTCATCATTGCAGACGGTACGCTCCGGGTGATCGACTACAAGCACGGCTTAGGCGTCTTAGTCTCCGCAGAGGAGAATCCGCAGATGCAGTGTTATGCCCTCGGCGCTTTGGAGCTTTTCGATGACATTTATGACATCGAGCAGGTTTCCATGACCATTTACCAACCGAGACGACAGAACGTCAGCACCTACGAAATCAGCAAGGACGACCTGTATCGCTGGGCGGATGAAGTATTGAAGCCTACCGCAGATCTGGCTTTTGCCGGTGACGGGAACTTCCTGTGCGGTGAATGGTGCGGCTTCTGCAAGGCTAAGAACGAGTGCCGCGCCAGAGCCGAGGCAAATCTGAAGCTCGCGCAGCATGATTTCAAGCTCCCACCACTGCTTACGGATACCGAGATCGAGGTCATTCTCGGCAAGGTAGATGAACTGGTTAGCTGGGCTTCCGATATTAAGGAATACGCTCTGCAGCAGGCTCTCTCCGGTAAGGAATGGACAGGTTTCAAGCTCGTCGAAGGACGAAGCAACCGCAGATACAGCAATGAGGCCGCCGTCATTGACGCGGTCGAGAAAGCAGGCTTTGACCCGTATGAGAAAAAGCTGCTCGGCATTACCGCCATGCAGAAGCTCCTCGGCAAGTCCCGCTTTGATGAACTCCTGACGGCTTACATCGAAAAGCCGCAGGGCAAACCCACACTTGTGCCGGTTAGCGACAAGCGCCCGGCCATGAATACAGCAAAAAATGATTTTATGGAGGAAAACGACAATGAGTAAAAATGTAAAAATCAGCAATCCCATGAAGGTTATCACCGGTGTCGACACACGCTGGAGCTACGCAAACGTCTGGGAGCCGAAGTCCATCAACGGCGGCACACCCAAGTACAGCGTGAGCCTCATCATCCCGAAGTCCGACACCAAGACCATCACCAAGATTCAGGCTGCTATCGAAGCTGCCTACAAGGAGGGAGAGGCCAAGCTCAAGGGCAACGGCAAGTCCGTACCGGCGCTCTCTGTTTTGAAGACTCCTCTGCGCGATGGCGATGCAGAACGTCCGGACGACGAGGCCTACAAGAACGCCTACTTCGTCAACGCCAATGCAACCTCTGCACCCGGCATCGTGGACGCAGACCTTAATCCGATTCTCACCCGCTCCGAAGTGTACAGCGGCGTGTACGGCAGAGCCAGCATCACGTTTTATGCTTTCAACTCTTCCGGCAACAAGGGAATCGCCTGCGGGCTCAACAACCTGCAGAAGATCCGTGACGGTGAGCCTCTCGGCGGCAAGGCAAGCGCTGAGTCCGACTTTGCTACTGACGACGATGAAGATTTTCTCAACTAAGGAAAGGAGCGCAAAACATGGAAAGCACAGTTATGATTTCATCCCTTCTCTGCAACATCCTGATCGGATGCTTCTGCATAGTAGTGCTGTCTTGGGCAGTGGTCGCCATCCAGACGGTGATCAATGACTTCAAGCGTGAGAAGCGCGAGGAGAAAAAGGCCGCGCAGGACGACGAATACCATATCAAGCGTATGGAATCCCTGAAATAATCCAGTACCGGCAGGCGGCTTAGGAGTGATCTTAAGCCGCTTGTTTGAATTGAGGTGAAAATCTATGCAAACACTTAGTATTGATATCGAAACCTACAGCGACGTGAACCTATCCAAATGTGGCGTATATAAATATGCCGAGTCACCGGATTTTGAGATACTGCTGTTCGGCTACAGCGCCGACGGCTCCGAGGTGACGGTCATTGACCTTGCACAGGGAGAACGTCTGCCACAGGAAATTATAGATGCTCTGACTGATGATACTGTCATCAAATGGGCTTTCAATGCAAATTTTGAACGGGTGTGCTTGTCACGATATCTCCGTGATCTTGGAGTAAGCCTTGATCCCTTCCATGATAACCACCCTCTCTCGACCGAATGCGCACGCTTCTTAAATCCGGAAAGCTGGCGCTGCTCTATGGTCTGGGCGGCAACAATGGGACTGCCGCTTTCTCTGGAAGGCGTCGGTGCCGTCCTCGGTCTTGAAAAACAGAAACTCACGGAGGGAAAAGACCTGATCAAATACTTCTCCGTGCCCTGCGCTCCGACGAAAGCAAACGGCGGTCGCACGAGGAATCACCCTTTCCATGCGCCGGACAAGTGGGAAGCCTTCAAAAAATATAACATCCGCGATGTGGAAACCGAGATCGGCATTAAGGATCGTCTTGCAAAATTCCCTGTGCCGGAGGCGGTCTGGGATGAATACCACATCGATCAGGAAATCAACGACCGTGGTGTCCGGCTCGATATGGATCTGGTAAAGGAAGCCATCGAAATGGACACCCGCTCCCGGTCAGAATTGACTGCTGCCATGAAAGATATGACAGCACTTGACAATCCAAACTCCGTCCAGCAAATGAAGCAGTGGCTCTCCGACAACGGGCTCGAAACTGACAGCCTTGGAAAGAAAGTCGTGGCAGAACTAATCAAAACCGCTCCGCCAGAACTTCAGACCGTTCTGGAGCTCCGACAGCAGCTTGCCAAATCCTCCGTTAAGAAATATCAGACGATGGAGCGTGCGGTCTGTGATGACGGTAGGGCTCGCGGCATGTTCGCTTTTTACGGAGCCAATCGTACCGGACGCTGGGCAGGCAGGCTTATACAATTACAAAACCTCCCGCAAAATCATCTCCCGGATCTGGCCGATGCTCGTGCCCTTGTAAAATCCGGCAACTTCGATGCCGTGAAGCTTCTATATGAGGATGTCCCGGACACCCTCTCCCAACTGATCCGTACAGCATTCATCCCGAAGGACGGTACGCAGTTTTATGTTTCCGACTTCAGCGCCATCGAAGCAAGAGTCATCGCGTGGTATGCCGGTGAGACGTGGCGTCAAAAAGTCTTTGAAACCGGAGGTGACATCTACTGCGCCAGTGCCAGTCAGATGTTCCATGTTCCGGTCGAGAAGCATGGCATCAACGGCCATCTGCGTCAAAAAGGCAAAATTGCGGAACTCGCGCTCGGCTACGGCGGCTCGGTCGGAGCCTTAAAGGCAATGGGCGCTATAGAGATGGGACTTTCCGAGGATGAGCTTCCTCCTCTGGTGGACGCATGGCGGCAGACAAATCCCAACATCGTAAAATTCTGGTGGGATGTCGACAGCGCTGTCATGGAGGCCGTGAAGTATAAACACACAACCAGCAGCTATGGGCTTACTTTCTCCTGCCGTTCCGGGATGCTCTTTATTACGCTGCCCTCCGGACGGAACCTCGCCTATGTAAAGCCAAAGGTCGGTACGAATAAATTCGGAGGCGAGTGTATTACCTATGAGGGCATCGGCAGCACGAAAAAATGGGAACGGCTCGATTCATACGGGCCGAAATTCGTGGAAAATATCGTGCAGGCAACCTCCCGCGACATTCTCTGCTATGCCATGAAGACGCTGCGCTGCTGCTCCATCGTCATGCATATTCACGACGAACTGGTCATTGAAGCAGACCCTCGCATGTCACTTGACGTTCTCTGTGAACAGATGGGCAGGACTCCACCGTGGGCAAAAGGCCTGAAGCTCCGCGCAGACGGTTATGTCACGCCCTTCTACAAAAAAGATTAAAATCGTCCGCTCAAATCAGGCGTTCATCTCCAGTGGAAATTGGAGGTGGACGCCTTTAAGTCTGCCCGGAAAGGAGGACTCCCCAGTGAGCAACGATTATCGCAACAGCGAAGGCTATCCTGACCCAACTGCAGGTGAAGCACTCTCCCGGATTGCTGCAAATGAAAAGCAGTCCCTTCGTGCTTTCCGGCCTATCGTCTACATCTGCTCTCCGTTTTCCGGAGATGTGGAGACAAACGTAGCCAACGCCAGACGCTACAGTCGGTATGCCGTGGACAAGGGATATATCCCTATCGCACCGCACCTGCTATTTCCGCAGTTCCTTGATGATGACAATCCGGACGAACGTGAGCTTGGTCTGTTCTTCGGAAATGCCCTCATGAGCAAGTGCGCTGAGGTCTGGGTATTCGGCAGCCGCATCTCATCCGGTATGGAAGCAGAAATCAAACGCGCCAAGTGGAAGGGCTATCACTTGCGCTATTTCACAGAAGAATGTCAGGAGGTCTAACGCTATGTATGAAATTAAAGAAAATCGCAGAGAGCTTTTCGATGGCACTGAGATCACTACCTACACCCGCGATGTTGTAAGTGCCAATATCCTGCAGGTCGAAGCCGGAACAACCGGCTACAAAGGTGGCGACACCGGCCACGGCGGACGCACCTATTTCCGCATTTCCGATGAAGCCAGCACAGATATCCATGTCACGCCTTTTATAGACAGATTCGGCTGCAACGGTTTTGAAGTTACCCTCGGCGGCGACTGCGAACTGGAAACCATGATCCGCGCCCTGAAATTTATCACGAAGGTGCTGGAGGAAGAATCGGAGGAGGTGTACGACTGATGTTTACCCTGTTTAGCGCCGATTTTATCGGCAATCCCGGAAACTGCTCCTATCCGCATAAAACCGTTGTCATGGATACGAACAGCATGAAAGCCGCAGTCAGTCACGACTATGTGTGTGCGGAGTACAAAAATCACTACCGCAACAGCGACAACTTCCTCTCCGCTGACTGTCTTCCCGTGGACTGTGATAATGACCATTCAGAAGATCCGAAAGATTGGATCACACCGGCAGACGTGTTGGAGGCATTTCCGGGAGTAAGCCTCGCCATCCATTACAGCCGCTTTAATCAGCGCGAGAAAAACGGCAAACCGGCAAGGCCAAAGTTCCATGTGCTCTTTCCCATCGACCGGGTAACGGATGCCGCCCTCTATAGCGATATGAAGAAGCTGGTCAATTCCATATTTCCGTATTTCGATACGAAGGCGCTGGATGCTGCTCGCTTCTTCTTCGGAACACAGGAGCCGAATGTGGAGCTCTATCCCGGTCGCATGAACCTCACGGATTTTTTTAATGACGACGAGTTCGATGCAGACCTGCCCGGCGGCCACGAGAAAGATGTCGTGATCCCGGAAGGAAGCCGTAATGCTACCATGTCCCGCTTTGCCGGTATCGTCATTAAGAAATACGGCGATACAGAAAAAGCCTACCAAAGTTTTCTGGAAAAGGCCGCGACCTGCGTGCCGCCTCTGGATAACAGCGAGCTTAATACAATCTGGCACAGCGCCCAGCGTTTTTATTCCAAGATCAGCCGTGAGGACGGATATGTCCCTCCGGAAGTTTATAACGACGAGAACAGCTATAAGCCGGAGGACTTTTCCGATGTCGGGCAGGCTGAGGTGCTCTCAAAGTATTTTGCAAACGAGCTGCGCTACTCACCGGCCACCCACTTTATTCGATACAGCGATCACTACTGGCAGGAAACAGAGCCCGGCGCACAGGCCGTCGCTCATGAACTTACCCGCAGGCAGCTCGCAGAAGCCAATCGAAATATGATGGAGGCTCTGCAAAAGCTCAAAAATTGCGGAGCGCAGGAAATCCTTGATAACACATCCAAGGCCAAAGCTGAACAGCTGATGAGCGACGAGCAGATGGAGGCCTATCAGGAGTTCCTTGCCGCCAAGGCCTACCAGAGCTTTGCCGTCCGTAGACGCGACTCCAAGAACATTACATCTACCCTCAAAGAGACACACCCGATGCTGGAAATCTCGCCAAGGGATCTGGACGCAGACTGCTTCCTGCTCTGCACACCGGAGGCGACCTACGACCTTCGTAAAGGTATGGCCGGAGCCCGCGAGCACTCAGCAGATGACTTTATTACGAAAATCACGTCCGTGTCACCCGGAAGTAAAGGAGCGCAGCTCTGGCAGGATAATCTGGATCTGATTTTTCAGAAGGATCAGCAGCTTATCGACTATGTACAGATGATCTGTGGCCTTGCTGCTATCGGGAAAGTTTTTGTGGAGGCGCTCATCATCGCATACGGCGATGGACGTAACGGCAAATCCACCTTCTGGAATGCCATCTCCCGCGTGCTGGGACTCTACAGCGGAAATATATCCGCAGACACCCTGACTGTCGGCTGCCGCAGGAACATCAAACCGGAAATGGCTGAGGTCAAAGGCAAACGCCTGCTGATCGCTGCGGAAATGCAGGAAGGCGCAAGGCTCAACGACTCCACCGTCAAGCAGCTCTGCTCTACGGACGATGTGTTTGCGGAGAAAAAGTATAAAGACCCGTTTTCCTTCAAGCCCTGCCACACGCTGGTTCTATATACGAACCACCTGCCTCGCGTCTCCGCCTCCGATGACGGTATCTGGCGCAGGCTTATCGTGATTCCGTTCAACGCCAAGATCGAGGGCAAGGCCGACATCAAAAATTACGGTGAGTACCTGTATGAAAATGCCGGTGAAAGCATACTGGCATGGATCATCGAAGGTGCAAAAAAGGTCATCGCGCTGGACTACCAGATTCCGGTGCCGGACTGCGTAACAAAGGCCATCGATGAATATCGCAGCCAGAACGACTGGTTCGGACATTTTCTGGACGAGAAGTGTGATGTGGATGAGTCCTTTAAGGAAAGCTCTTCGGCACTTTATCAAGCATACCGCAACTACTCGCTGGACTGCAATGAGTATGTGCGCAGCACGGCAGATTTTTACTTTGCGCTGGAGAAAGCCGGATTCGAGCGGCTGACACTGAATCGGAAGCGCTATTTTAAGGGCTTAAAGATTCATGATGACAACGGCGCAGAGGAAGATTTTCTGCAGTAATCCGGGACTATGACAAGGTGTATCAAGGTCTTATATAAAAACTCTCTTAGGCCTAAAAAAATAGCTCTAAGAAAAAGTTTGGTAAATACCATTGATACACCTTGCACATCCCCTGAAATTAACGCCTGACGGAGGTTTGCAATGATAGAAAAACAGATAGAAAACAAGTTAACTATGGCGGTGAAAAAGAACGGCGGCATTGCACTTAAGCTGGTGTGTCCCTCTTTCGCAGGAATGCCCGACCGCCTGATCTTACTCCCTGACGGCCATATCGGTTTCGCGGAGCTGAAAGCACCCGGCAAAAAGCCACGCCCTCTCCAGCTCTCACGCCACAGGCTGCTGCGGGAGCTTGGCTACCGGGTATATGTCATTGACGATCCGAAGCAGATTGGAGGGATGATCGATGAACTTCAATCCACATGATTATCAGGACTATGCCATCCGCTATATTGAAAAGCACCCTGTGGCCGCAGTCCTTTTAGATATGGGACTTGGCAAGACGATCATCAGCCTGACAGCAGTATATAACCTGTTGTTTGACAGCTTCGAAGTGCATCGTGTTTTAGTGGTGGCTCCCTTAAGAGTCGCCCGCGATACATGGCCAGCGGAAATTAAAAAATGGGAGCACCTTGCCGGTCTAACCTATGCGGTCGCAGTCGGGACACCGAAGGAGCGAAAAGCCGCCCTCATGCAGCAAGCAGACATCACGATCATTAACCGTGAAAACCTGCAGTGGCTCATTGACGAGTCCGGCTTCCCTTTTGACTTCGATATGGTGATCATCGATGAGCTGTCATCCTTCAAAAATCACAAATCCAAGCGCTTCAAGTCTCTGATGAAGGTTAGACCGAAGCTCCATCGCATTATCGGGCTCACAGGCACTCCTTCATCAAATGGTCTCATGGATCTGTGGGCAGAGTTTAAAGTGCTGGATATGGGCGAGCGCCTCGGACGCTTTATCACGCAGTACCGGACAAATTACTTCATGCCGGACAAGAGAAACGGCGAGATCATCTACTCCTACAAGCCACTGCCCTATGCGGAGGACGCCATCTATCGGAGGATCTCGGATATCACGATTTCCATGAAATCTACCGACCATCTGAAGATGCCGGAGCTGGTTTCAACAGAATATGAAGTGCAGCTTTCTGACTCTGAGCGCAGCCGTTATGAAGATTTGAAACAGGAGCTCATATTGCAGCTCCCTGATGGTGAGGTGACTGCTGCCAATGCTGCATCGCTTACAGGCAAACTCTCACAGCTCGCAAATGGTGCCATATATGCCGATACCGGTGAGGTCATCGAGTTCCACGATAGGAAGCTGGACGCTTTGGAGGATATTATCGAGGCCGCCAATGAAAAATCGCTTCTTGTGGCCTACTGGTTCCGGCATGACCTTAGCCGCATCAAGAACCGCTTCAATGTTCGGGAGATCAAGACCAGCCGAGATATTGCTGACTGGAATGCGGGAAAGATTCCTGTAGCAGTCATCCATCCGGCCTCTGCCGGTCACGGTTTGAACCTTCAGGCCGGAGGCTCCACCCTTGTGTGGTTCGGTCTTACGTGGTCGCTGGAATTATATCAACAGACTAACGCCCGTCTCTGGCGGCAAGGTCAAGAATCCGGCACTGTGGTGATCCAGCACATTATTACCAAGGGCACCATCGACGAAAGGATCGTAAAGGCGCTATCCAAAAAAGAAATGACGCAGACTGCACTGATTGACGCGGTCAAGGCTGACCTTGAGGTGGTGTGATGACCGATCCTTATGAAAATCTCGCCAACGCTATCGTGCTGCAGGCAGTGAAGGATTACCGGGACGCCCTGAAGCGCCTGAAAAAGAAACCCGGTAATCAAGCCGCCATGTCGGATGCAATGGAGTGTGAACGGTTCTTCCGCTCCGGCTGGTACAAGGCCTTAACGAGTGTAGACGGCGAGTATCTCATACAAAAACTACGAGAGGAGGCGAAGTCCTTATGACAATAAAAGAATATCTCCATCAGGCCTACCGCCTTGATCAGAGAATCAAGTCCGACACGATGGAAGCACAAAACCTGCGTGAGATGGCAGGCAGCGTGTCGGCTATCCAATATGATAAAGACCGCGTGCAGACTTCCCGAAATACGGAAGCACCCTTTGTCCGAACGCTTGAGAAGCTGTGGACTCTGGAAAAGAAAATCGCCGGTGAGCTGGAAATGCTATCAGACCTTAAGAAACAGATACGGGAGGTCATTGAGGCAGTCCCTGATACCGACGAGCGCATGGTACTCAAGTATCGGTACATCCATAACTATACATGGGAGCAGATCGGAATGGAGCTCTGTGCAGATGCCCGCACCATTCGTCGCTGGCACGGCAAGGCGCTCCTTCATGTAACACTCCCGGATGATCCGATTATCATTTGAAATGCGCCCGAAATGTCCTGCTTTGTCCTGAGATGTCCACCCGCCCTTTATGATAGTATATAATCAGCGAAAAGAATAAAGAAACAGCTGCACGCGCAGCACACGAGCCTTGCGGGAACACCCTGCAGGGCTTTCTTTATGCCCTGAAAGGAGGCACGGCTTATGCCAAGAAAACCACAACGACCGTGCCGCTATCCCGGCTGCCCACATCTTACGGACGGCGTTTATTGTGAGGAGCACGCCAAGATCATGGAACAGCACTACGAGAAGTTCCAGCGCGGCTACTCTCCCGGCAAACGCTATGGCAGAGCATGGAAACGAATCCGTGACCGCTACGTTCATAAGCACCCGCTTTGTGAGCAGTGCTTAAAGGAAGGACGCTACGTCGCGGTTGAGGAAGTCCACCACATCGTGCCGCTTGCTGAGGGAGGCTCGAATGACGAGTCCAACCTTATGAGTCTTTGTCGTTCGTGTCACGAGAAGATTCACCACGAGCGCGGCGACCGGTAGGGCGGTCAAAATCTCTACGACCCTTTTCCCCGGAAAACGGCGCGGGGTCTTTTACGCAAAAATTGCAATTCAAACAGGGTATTAAACCCTGCACCACAGAAATGGAAGTGATCGACATGGCGAAAGACGGAACCTATCGCGGCGGGCGGCGTGTCAAAGCTGGCTCCAAGCCGGACGCCCTCGCCGACAAAATTATGAAAGGCGCACCTGCAAAGCGTATGGAGCTGCCGGACTTCACAGAAGACATGACCGACTTCGATGTTGATGACATCGGTGACGGCGTAGAGCTGGAAGGCATGGATATGCCAAGTCCGGACGATTACCTCTCTGCTCTGCAGAAGGACGGCAAGCCCCTCGGCGCAGATGAAATCTATAAGGAAACATGGCTGTGGCTCAAAGAACGTGGCTGCGAGAGGCTGGTAAACAAGCGCCTGCTCGAAAGCTACTCTGAGGCCTTTGCCCGGTACATTCAGTGCTCCGAAGCGGTCAGCAAATACGGCATGCTCGGAAAGCACCCGACCACCGGCGCTGCCATTGCGAGCCCATTCACACAGCTTTTAATGAACTTTCAGAAGCAGGCCAACCTGCTCTGGTACGAGATTTATGACATTGTGAAGCAAAACTGCACCGAGCCCTTTGAGGGCAGCCCGCAGGACAGCGTGATGGAGCAGCTGCTTCGAAGCAGGAGGAATATGTAAATGAACACACAGAAATTGGAACAGGTACCTATTGATAAACTGGTGCCCTATGCCCGGAATGCCCGGACACATAGCAAGGAGCAGATCGCACAGCTCCGAGCTTCCCTCAGGGAGTTCGGCTTTGTGAGTCCTGCGGTCATTGACGCAGATTATAACATCCTCGTCGGCCACGGTCGCGTTACGGCTGCCCGCGAGGAAGGATATGAAACCGTGCCCTGCGTCTTTGCCGAGAACCTGACGGAAGCACAAAAGCGTGCGTATATCCTTGCGGACAATCAGCTGGCGCTCAACGCAGGCTGGGATGAGGAAATGCTGTCGGTCGAATTATCTGACCTGCAGGATCAGTCCTTTGACCTATCTCTCCTCGGCTTTGATGCCGGTGAACTGGATAAGCTGCTCGGCACCGGGGATGAGAAGGACATTGCCGATGATGACTTTGACCTCACTGCTGCCCTTGAGAAGGCCTCCTTCGTGGAGCACGGCGACATCTGGACGGTCGGCAGGCATCGTGTTATGTGTGGCGACGCCACCTCGCCGGAAGATGTGGAAAAGCTCATGGGCGGCAAGAAAGCAAACCTCGTCCTGACTGATCCACCCTACGGCGTATCCTTTAAAGCCTCGGACGGCCTTACGATCCAGAACGACTCTCTCAAGGGCGAGGAATTTTACAAGTTCCTGCTGGCAGCTTTTAAGAACATGGCTGACCACCTCGAAAAAGGCGGAGCCGCTTACTGCTTCCATGCGGATACCGAAGGACTCACATTCCGAAAGGCATTCATTGACGCAGGCTTCCACCTCGCCGGTGTGTGTATCTGGGTAAAGAACAGCCTCGTGCTCGGTCGCTCCGATTATCAATGGCAACATGAGCCTGTGCTCTACGGCTTTTTGCAAAACGGCAAGCACCCGTGGTATTCCGACCGCAAGCAGACCACCATCTGGAACTACGATAAGCCAAAGCGCAATAAGGATCACCCGACCAGCAAGCCGCTCGATCTTCTGGGCTATCCCATCCAGAACTCCTCTCAGGAGAATTCTGTAGTTATTGATACCTTCGGCGGCTCCGGTTCCACACTGATGGCCTGTGAGCAGTTAAACCGTATCTGCTACATGATGGAGCTCGATCCGAAATACGCCTCTGTCATCCTTCGTCGTTACGTGGAGGATACCGGTGATGAGGAGAATGTGTATGTAATAAGAAACGGTGAAAAGCTCCTCTATTCCGCTCTGGCAAAGGAAGTCGAGACCTCTCCGACGGCGGGTGTATAATACACAATTTCTGCCCGGATTCGTCGGCGATTTTCTACCTCAGAAAATGTCGGAAATTGCTTGATAAATAAGGCTTTCAGAGTGATGTATATACATGCCGAAAGGCACAGCTTAAAACCTTAATTCACAAAGGAGGAACACACTCATGAAAGCAAATTACAACGTAACCGGAAACGCCAGAAAAGCATTGGTCGCAGCCATCGAAAACCTCACCGGCGAAAAGGCAGTCTACATGCGTATGCCGACCTGCGCTTACGAGATCGGCAACATCACAGTCGACAAAGAAGGCGGCGTAACCTGCGAGGACGCAGACAAGCTGGAACGCATCATCCATAACCTGATCGCGGACGGCTTCACACCGGAGGATACCGAAGAGGTCGAAAACGACGATGAAGCCACTGGCCTTACAGTCAGCCTCCCGCTCGACAAGGTGGCGGTCGGAAACCTCACCAACCTCCTCACAGCCAAGGAAAGCCTCATCAAAAAGGCACTCGGCATTGACGACCTTGGCATCGAGGTCACAGAGGATACGGTCAGCTTCCCTTGGTTTACTGAGATGCCGGAGCCGGAAGAGGTCAAGGCTTACACCCACTTCATTGCAGCCCTTGGCAAAATGAGCCGGGATTTGAAGCGCATCAGCGCCACCGAGAAGGAAGTCGACAACGAGAAGTACGCATTCCGCTGCTTTCTCCTGCGGCTTGGCTTCATCGGAAACGAATATAAGGCAGAGCGCAAGATTCTCCTTAAGAATCTCTCCGGCAACTCCAGCTGGAAGAACGGCGCACCGGAAAAGGAGGTGGCAGCATGCGAATGATCACAAAAGAGCAGCTTGAAGCGCTCCGCTCCCGCTACCCGGCAGGCACCCGCGTGGAGCTTCTCCAGATGGACGATGTGCAGGCTCCGCCTATCGGCACCAAGGGAACCGTTACAGGAGTCGACGATACCGGCAGCCTCATGGTGAACTGGGACAACGGCTCCGGCCTGAATGTCATCTACGGCATCGACCGTGTGCGGAAGGTGGTGGACTGATATGGATAAAAAGGTAAAGGAGCAGATCCTTGCTATCCGGGACACTGGTCTTACCAATATGTTCGATGTGAACACGGTACAGCGTCTGGCCTATGAGAGAGACTTCTACGAGCTGGTTTTATACCTTGAGGATCACCGGAAAGAATACGTGAATTTCATTCTGACCGGCGAGGCATAAACTACACAATTTAGGCCTCAAAACTTCCTGCAGGATTGTCACATATATTTCGATAAATAGCTTGCTATTACAGGCGTTCAGAGTGATATATGTACATACCAAAAGGGAAAACAACCACAAGGAGGAACCATCATGAAGTACACAATCGAAGCCATAGAAAACGCAAAGCCCGGAATGCGCTGGGAAGAGATCGGATGCCAGTGGACGCTGGGACAGGCCTACCTTTACAGCAAGGAAGCAGGAAACGACCTGCCGAACTTCGCCGAAGTCATCTGGGATTACGACATTGAAGCGATCCTTGCAGATTGCCGGAAGCTCGGAGTAAAGGAATTCACCATCAGCTCCACCTTCTCAAGCCTCATCGAGACCATTGCAAAGTTTGAGGAGCTCGGCTGCACGCTGGACGGAATTGTAAAGGTCAAGGAGCGCTACACCCACTTCGGAAGCGACGAGCACGCCCTCATCCCGGCCTTCAAGATGACGGTAAAGGAGGCGTAAGGAAATGTGGAGCGAAGGAGTTATCGGCATTCCGGATGCCAAGGACAAGGAGAAATATACCAAGTGCCACTACTGGGTAAAGCACTACGATGAGCCAAGCGAAACTTACGGCATCAATGGCGGCAGGATCAGCAAGCTCATGATCAAGATTGACGGCGAGACCGTTTGCAACTACGACAGAGGCTGGGACATTCATCCCACCTGTAAGGAAGCAGAGATGGCGCTTTGCATCCTGCTGGAGAACCACAACTAAGCATTAAACCCGAATATGAATATTCCGGGAGACTGAGCCAGAAGGCTCTTTCTCTCGTACTGATACCAGATCGCTATGGCGGTCTTTTATTTTGCTCTGAAAGGAGGCGGCCACCGTGCCAATGCGAAAACTGAAAAACTATAAGCCGACCCGCTTCATGGCAGAGACTTCTCACTACAGCAAGCAGATGGCGGACTTCGCTGTGATGTTCATCGAGCAGCTCACCCACACCAAAGGCACGTGGGCAGGAAAACCCTTCGAGCTCATCGACTGGCAGGAAAGGATCATCCGCGACCTGTTCGGTGTCCTGAAGCCGAACGGTTACCGTCAGTTCAATACGGCCTATATCGAAATTCCTAAGAAAATGGGAAAGTCAGAGCTGGCCGCTGCTGTCGCCCTGCTCCTTTGCTGCGGTGACGGTGAGGAACGCGCCGAAGTCTACGGCTGCGCTGCCGATAGACAGCAGGCCACCATCGTTTTTGATGTTGCTGCGGATATGGTGAGGATGTGTCCGGCACTTAATCGTCGCGTCAAAATACTGGCCTCCCAGAAACGGATCATCTATGAGCCTACCAACAGCTTCTATCAGGTTCTCTCCGCTGAGGCCTACAGTAAGCACGGCTTTAACATCCACGGCGTGGTATTCGATGAGCTGCACACCCAACCGAATCGGAAACTCTTTGATGTAATGACAAAGGGCTCCGGCGATGCCAGAATGCAGCCGCTGTATTTCCTGATTACCACAGCCGGAAATGATACAAACACCATCTGCTATGAAGTCCACCAGAAAGCGCAGGACATCCTCGACGGCAGGAAGGTCGATCCAACCTTCTATCCGGTCATTTACGGTGCGGAACCTGACGAGGACTGGACTGATCCGGAGGTGTGGAAAAAGGCAAACCCCTCTCTCGGTATCACGGTCGGCATTGACAAGGTGGAAGCGGCCTGTGAATCGGCAAAGCAAAACCCCGGTGAAGAGAATTCCTTCAGGCAGCTGCGCCTTAATCAATGGGTAAAGCAGGCTGTCCGCTGGATGCCAATGGATAAATGGGACGCCTGCGCCTTTCCGGTCAATGAGGACGACCTCGAAGGCCGTGTCTGCTATGGCGGTCTTGACCTGTCCTCCACTACGGATATTACTTCCTTTGTGCTGGTATTCCCGCCACGGGATGAAAACGACAAGTATGTGATCCTCCCATACTTCTGGGTGCCAGAGGATACGCTGGAACTTCGCGTGAGACGCGACCATGTACCCTACGACACTTGGGAGAAAGAAGGCATGCTGCAGACCACCGAGGGCAATGTCATCCACTACGGCTATATCGAGAAATTCATCGAACGCCTCGGCGAGCGCTTCAATATCCGCGAGATCGCATTCGACCGCTGGGGAGCAGTCCAGATGGTTCAGAACTTGGAGAACATGGGCTTTACTGTCGTGCCCTTCGGACAGGGCTTTAAGGATATGAGCCCGCCCACAAAGGAGCTCATGAAGCTGACACTTGAGCAAAAGCTCGCTCACGGCGGCCACCCGGTGCTCCGCTGGAATATGGATAACATCTTCATCCGTACTGACCCAGCCGGAAATATCAAGGCTGACAAGGAAAAATCTACAGAGAAGATCGACGGTGCTATCGCCACCATCATGGCGCTTGACCGTGCGATCCGCTGCGGCAATGACAACGGTGCTTCTGTCTATGACGACAGAGGCATTTTATTTATCTGAAAGGCAGGTGATTAATATGAGCATATTTTCAGGACTGTTTCGTTCAAGAGATAAGCCTACCAATTCAACAACCGGAAGCTCCTACCGCTTCTTCTTCGGCGGCACGACCTCCGGCAAGGCTGTAACGGAGCGCTCCGCCATGCAGATGACGGCGGTCTACTCCTGCGTGAGGATTCTGTCCGAGGCGATTGCAGGACTGCCGATTCACCTCTATCGATACGGCAAAGGCGGCAGCAAGGAAAAAGCGATAAATCATCCGCTATACTTCCTGCTTCACGATGAGCCAAATCCGGAAATGACATCCTTTGTATTCCGGGAAACATTGATGACGCACCTACTCCTGTGGGGAAATGCCTACGCCCAAATCATCCGGAACGGCAAGGGCGAAGTAGTCGCACTCTATCCTCTGATGCCAAATCATATGACGGTCAACCGCGATGAAAACGGTGAGCTTTATTACGAATACCAAACATCACAGGATGAGGCGCACACGATGAATGGAAGCCGTGTAAGACTTCAGCCGTCCGACGTGCTGCACGTTCCCGGTCTTGGCTTTGACGGCCTTGTGGGCTACAGCCCGATTGCAATGGCTAAAAATGCCATCGGCATGGCAATAGCCTGCGAAGAATACGGCGCTAAGTTTTTTGCAAACGGCGCGACTCCCGGCGGCATCTTGGAACATCCCGGTGTGGTAAAAGATCCGGAGCGTGTAAGAGAAAGCTGGAACTCTGCTTTCGGTGGCAGCTCTAATGCAAACAAGGTGGCTGTGCTGGAGGAAGGCATGAAATATACGCCTATCTCCATCTCACCGGAACAGGCGCAGTTTTTGGAAACACGTAAGTTCCAGATCAATGAAATCGCACGTATCTTCCGCATCCCGCCTCACATGATCGGCGATCTTGAGAAATCGAGCTTCTCAAATATCGAGCAGCAGTCGCTGGAATTTGTGAAATACACGCTCGACCCGTGGGTATGTCGCTGGGAACAGTCCATGCAGAGAGCCCTGCTCTCTCCGGATGAAAAGAAAAACTACTTCTTCAAATTCAACGTGGACGGCCTGCTCAGAGGCGACTACCAGAGCCGCATGAACGGCTATGCGGTCGGACGCCAAAATGGCTGGATGTCCGCTAACGATATCAGGGAGCTTGAAAACCTCGACCGTATTCCAGAGGAGGAAGGCGGCGACCTGTACCTGATCAATGGCAATATGACCAAGCTCAAGGACGCAGGTATTTTCGCGGCCTCAGCACAGACGCAGGAGGAAGCTGATGAAACGAAGGAAACACAAACCGAACCGGAACCCGAAGATGGGAACACCCGGTTCAGAAAGAAGGAGGCACTATGACCAGAAAGTTTTGGAACTGGGTGCGAAACGAGGAGCCGGACAGCTTTGGCTCCGACCGAACGCTCTACCTCGACGGGGAAATTTCCGATGAGACATGGTTCGGCGACGAAGTAACACCCAAGCTATTTAGTGATGAACTGCATGCAGGCGATGGAAACATCACCCTCTGGATCAACTCTCCGGGCGGTGATGTTTTTGCTGCTGCGCAGATCTACAACATGCTGATGGATTACCCACATGATGTGACGGTCAAAATTGATGCTCTTGCTGCTTCAGCGGCATCTGTTATCGCTATGGCCGGAACAAAGGTCTGCATGAGTCCCGTGGCCATGATGATGGTACACAACCCTGCAACCATCGCCATCGGTGATACCGAGGAAATGCAGAAAGCCATCGACATGTTAAACGAAGTCAAGGAATCCATTATGAATGCCTACGAAATCAAGTCCGGGCTCTCCCGCCACAAGATTTCACAGCTCATGGATGCCGAGACATGGATGAACGCCAAAGAAGCCGTGAAGCTCGGCTTCGCAGACGAGATTCTGTTCAGGGATGGAGAAAAATCCGTCCCTGAGGATACGGCTGACGCGGAGATGCTTTTCTCCCGCAAGGCCGTCACTGATTCACTGCTTTCCCGACTGATTCCTAAGAAAAAGCCGGAAGCAAATAAACACATGGTACCAGTAACCGATCTTGAGAAGCGCCTTTCGCTTCTCGCACATTAAAGCCTGCAAATAAGAAGTCAAGCCCCGAACAGGACTTGACGAAAGAAAACTTTGTAGGCGGCAGGTAGAAAACAAGTGCAACACAAAAAGGCC
>NZ_JNJN01000034.1 GCF_000701665.1 Agathobaculum desmolans ATCC 43058
TCTTTCTGCTGGAAACATCGATACCTGCTGCGTTCATGTTCTTCACTCCTAAAAAGAAATTGCAATGGACAAAGCCATTCTACCCATTGCCGATTCTATCTGTTTGGTGACACGAACACGCGGCTCTACCTGCACAAATCGAACACTGCGAATAGGAGGATGGCTGACTGACTTTCGCACGGACGTACAAGCCCTTGGACGAGAAGGTCAGACCATTACCTTCCTATTCTAACAGCTTAGGCAACGAGATGTCTCGGCTCGTAGCTGGCTACCACATTTCCGAGGCAACTATATAGTAACAGGACGAGAAACATCTCTCGCCCTTTTGTTTTGATTGGAAAAGAATCCATTTTTCATCTGGTTTCATATCGCCCGCCAAGTTACTGCGCGAGCGCACCTGCGAAGAACAGCCGAAACCACCACGATAGTCCAGATCAGCAATGGAATTCCTCATTGAAAAAATCCGAAATCCCATTCTATGAAGTCCGCATAGTGCTCTGCCTCGCTGCAAAACGAAATTTCTCCCGATCCAGAGCGGCACAGACACACAGCAGAACCATCATTCGTCTATCAGGTACATTGCATCAAAAATAATCCTGCGTTATACTGCCTACGCATTTGCTCGACTTAATTTAATTTCATAGCTTTCCCCAATTTGTAAATCCATGCCCTCACCACTATAGTGCGGACCTAATACAAAGGAGCCGTCTTCATCAACATTCCAACTGGAGACATAATCCGTTCCTTCTGCAACAACTCCACCAGAAGAATCACATAATTGCCATCTAAATTTTGCGCCAAACATCTCAACTTCTGCTGTACCGCGGAATGAAATATCGACCTCATAGCCTTCCGTATATCTGGAATAGCTTACATCCGCAACAACTTCTTCAATGGTCGTTGTATTGCCTTCCTGATCGCTCACCGAAAACGGCAGTTCGGGTAATTTTATTTCAGGTGCATCCGCTAAAACATCGGCTTGATCTCTGCCACTGTCATTTCGGAAATCGATCGTATAAGCAGAATCCAGATCGATTATTTTATCGTCGAAGTAAAGTTCTACTTCAAAAGTATCTCCGGCTTTTCGCAGCGTATTGAATATTTCTTCGATCCCGTTTTTCACAATGCGGCCGCGCTCGTCCTTCAGATCATATTTCAAATAGGGGTCGAAATCAAATCGCAAATCCCGGTTAATGCTCTCTAATTCACCGCGAACCAGCACCTAAATACCCAGACTGCTATGCGTACCTTTCGGCACTACCTCCGTAATCCGCAGTTTACCTGTAACCATAGGATCATTGGGTACATAATCAACATCCTGATTATCCCATCTGTCATCCTTCAAATACAGGCAATTAACAGTTTTGGGCAAATGCTTTGCTGCAATAGACATTTTATATTGCGGCGTAACTCGAATCTTGCAGCTTGCGGATACTCCATTCGTTGTTGTTGCGGTAATCGTTGCCGTACCTTCCGAAATCCCCCGCACCGTTCCGCCTGAAACAGTTGCAACCTTTGTATCGGAAGAAGTCCACGACGCAATGGTTTTGTTGGTCGCATTTTCCGGGGAAACAGTGTAATGCACGGTCGTGGTCGTTGAAGCCCGGATTTCCTCCTGTTCCGGCTTCAGCTCTAATCGAGTTGGGGCTACCGTCGAACCCGATTCCATTCGCATCATCGTCACGATGCTTTGCTCGCGGGTATATGGATCCTTTGGAGCGAAGCGTCCCTGATCCACGCCATTCATAATACCCGCCTGCTGCACTTGTCCTACCTGTTCAAGCGCCCACGCGGATATTGCATCACGATCCGTAAAATCAGGCATAGCAGCACTTAATTCCTTTCCCATTGCACGGCTCAAGTTCGTTAATATGACTGCCGCTTGCTCACGTGTCAGCAATGCATCAGGATGAAACCGCCCCTCACCTACACCTGTAACAACACCCAATCCGCCCATCTTCTCAATGTTTTTGTCTTTCGTATCCGTAAAGACCGCCCGTTCTTTGATCTCCGTGCCTGAAACTTCCTCGTAAAACGAAGTAGCCAGCGAGCAGAATTCAGCACGTGTAATTGGTTCTGCATATTTCTTTTGCAGCGGCTTTGGAACAATATTTCGTTGGATCCCTTCATTTACGGCCGCCACCGCCCAGGAAGATGGTGTACGGTAATGAGATGCATATTTCGGATCGATTCGTTTCGCCAGTGCAGACAGCGTTGTATTCAGATTATTCTGGAGCTCATACGTCTTTTCTCCTCCACTTGTCATTGCCTGCAACCGTGCATACCACGTGGAATGCGGTAATTCCGTTGTTTTTCCATCCGGGCCGGTGTAAAAGTATGACATCTCACCCGTGGAAGAGAATACATCCTGACTAATGTAAATATCAGGGTGGAAACGCATGGTAAACCCGGCAACTTCCTGCCATTTTCCGTTTTTCAGCGTATAATAATATGACCCGCCTCTATCCGTACCACTTCCGTCAATCTTCCACACCATGTAAACATATCCATCCGTACCGCTGCTGAGGGTCATTTGGTAAGAGTAACCCGCATCTCCCCAGTATTCTATATCAATCGGCAATTCACCGGCTAAACGAACCATCTTTCCATTCTGGTAAGTGTAAACACAATTTACAAAGCCGCCTCCTATCGCATTTGTAGCATCCAGCGTTTTGCCGAAAACCAGTTCCGGAATGCCGTCCTGATTAAAGTCTGTGAGTTGTGCGTAGCCAATTTCCTCATTGACTAAATTGATCGGGAAATCATATTGCGGAAGCTCACTGGACGGAACATCATTGGCGGGCAGGCCTATACTGTCCACTTGTTCCTGCAAAAAATCGTAATATGCTCTGTAAGCATCATCTACCGGAGCCGCTGCTGCCATGGTCATGCATCCAGCGGCCGCAGTACATGCACACAAAGCGGTCATGCAGATTTTACGTGTTTTTCGTAACATTTTGTTTTCCCCCAATCTGTTTTGGAAAATTGCCGTAAAGCGCCGTGCGGTATCACAAAAAGGGCATCATCTCATTCCTTAATGGTAATATGAATCAGCATTGAACAGGATTTCGCTGTTAAAAGCATAACTATATCATTACTTTGTATATCACCACCATTACCGCTGCAAGCTGCCAGAGACGGCCCAAAAGTCTCCGTAAGCAAGGGGATTATCAACTTTTTTCATTTCACATGTCCCTCCTTATTTTTATCTATTTCCGGCTGTTTTGCCACGTGTTCTTTGCGAAACTTTTGTTCCATTTCATCATACTGTTTGGAAAAATCTCCGCGAATCATTTCAGATTTGTAATTTGTGTCGCTCATGTAAAAAATAGATTGTTCTGCAAAGTATAGACGAGTGCCATCTTCGTTCAGGTAAACGTAGCCATACGCATCATCTTCCAACGGACGATCATAGTTGTCTCCGAAATTTTCTCCGCACAAATAATAGCCATAATAGGTTTTCGATTGGTTCCCCTTACTGATCTCGGCACGCTGACCCGGTGTAAGGGCACCCCACACGCCGCCTAGGCCACTGGTATCGTACATTCCGCCCCCGGAGGTGGTAACTCGAGTGGCAAAATCGCCATGATAGGTTATATCGCCATATGCTTCCACTTGATGCGTGTCGTAATATCCGCCAACTCCGTTGAGCAGCGTGTATACTGCACCATCATCATTCGTCATCAGGAAGTCCACGATCTGCTGACTATCCATGAAAGCCCGCCCTTCAAACAAAGGTGACTGAGTGGCTTGAGAAATGGCTTTTACAAAAGTTTCTGTATTTTTCGCACTATAGGATATCTGGATGGCTTGATCAAAGTGCTGCTCAACTTCTTCAAGGAGAACAACATGAGTCGGATCAATCTTATAAAAATCATTCGCTTTTGCGTTGAAAGAATTTACCCTTTGCAGCAGATAATCTAAAATCACGGCACTTTCTAATTCGCTTTCTGCTGTCTTCTCGTTCGAATCTGCTTGATCCTGAAGGGTTTGAGCCACCTCCGTGTAGAATGCGGTAAACCGATCCCTTACCTTTTTGTTTTCGTAATCCGAGTAATCCAGCCAGCCGACAACGTTTTGAAATATTTCATGGGCAGCGACATAGTTAAGCTTGTCGTAATATCTGTTTTCCGTGCGTTCATCCGTCTCGCAAGTTAAATTGTGGATGGAGATTTCGGTAAATTCATCTATGACTTCCACTATTTCTCGCTTGAACATCAGCTTGTTTTTGACGCGATTAAACTCCTCAAGCAACTCCGGGTACGTTGATTCGTCAGAATAGCGAAAGTCAATTAACCAACTCGATTCGTCAAACATGGCATCAATCACATCTTCAACACTATGCTTTGCAGTTACGTATAAGCGATACCCCAATAATCCACCTGCCAGCACAGCGATGATTACCACCACAATTAGGATGGTTTTCCTCTCCTTGGACATTGCTGCAATTTTTTGTACAACACACCCCTCCTCAATCTGTATAATATGGAACCTTGTTCCATGAGGTTAGTATATCATTTTAAGCAGGGAAAACAATATGCTGCCTGCACACCCAGCACTACCGCATTGTACAAGCATATGATCCTCAACATTTAAGTCGCCTTGTCTATGCATCTGTTTTCTCATCCCCTGCTTCATGATGCAATAATCCAAACAGCTATATATTACAAAAAATATGTTGACAAAATCATCCCGCAATGATAGACTGATATCGGACAATGTAAGAAGGAACTGAAAACACCGATACACCTCTTTTTACAGTAAAAAGACAGGACTATTCCTGTCTTTTTGCTTTTAACGCCATTTTTTCACCACTTTGCAAAATCCGGCACCGCGCACGGAGCCATGCTGAAATGTACAGCATAGAAACAATCAAGTCCTCATCAGGCAGGAAAATTTTTATATATTTAATCCGTTTCCTTGTTCATTCAAGTTGTTTATTTAGAAAAAATAATGTATAGTATTAAGTAACGTGGTTCACGCGGAATAAAGGAAAACGAGGAAGTAGAAATGAAAAAAAGTAATCCAATTGCATTACTGCCAATCGGAATATTCTTAGTGCTGTATCTTGGACTGGGAATACTGTTCGAGTATGTAATGAAAATCCCAATGGGATTTTATAACATCCCAATCGTTATCGCATTTCTTGCGGCGATCTTAGTTGCATGTCTGCAAAATCGGGGCGTGAAATTTGAAGACAAGTTAGAGCTGATGGCAAAAGGGCTTGCAGATAAAAACATTGTTACAATGCTGCTGATCTTTTTGACAGCCGGGGCTTTTGTAGGTGTTGTAGGGAGAAGCAGTGCTGAAAGTGTTGCATTTTTCATGCTCGGCTTAATTCCGGCACGTTATGCCGTCGCTGTACTCTTTATTGTAGCTTGCTTTGTATCCACGGCAATGGGCACTTCTGTAGGCACCATCACCTTGCTAACACCGATTGCTCTTGCTGTTTCTTCTGCATCCGGCTTTGATGTACCATTATGTATTGGTGCCGTCATGGGCGGCGCCATGTTCGGAGACAACCTTTCTTTCATCTCCGATACAACCATTGCTGCTTGTAACGGACAGGGCTGTGCCATGAAGGATAAGTTCCGTGAAAATTTTGCAATCGCACTGCCTGCTGCGCTGGCTACTTTAGGACTCATTCTTTTACTGTCTTTTCGAACAGAACTAAACGGCTCGCTGGTTAAACCATATAATTTAATTCAAATCATTCCATATGTGCTTGTACTCATCGGGGGAATTTGCGGAATCAATGTTTTTGTTGTCCTTTTGATTGGCATTGTTTCCGGTTCTATCATCATGCTGGGAACTGGACAAACAGCGGCAACAGAGCTTCTGGCAAATATGGGTTCCGGCGCGGCCGGTATGTTTGAAACATCAATGGTTGCCATTCTGGTTGCAGTAATGTGCTCTCTCATTCGTGAATACGGCGGATTTGAAGCTTTATTATCAGCAATTCGCAGCATTTTCAAAGGAAAACGCAGCGGACAGCTCGGCATGGGCCTTTTAGTCGGCGCCATGGATATCGCAACTGCGAACAATACGGTTGCCATTGTAATGGCAAACCCAATCGCTAAGGAAATGTCCAAAGAGTATGACATCAGCCCCCGCAAGGCCGCATCTCTTCTGGATACATTCTCCTGTATTTCACAAGGCGTGATTCCATACGGTGCACAAATGCTTGTTGCTATTTCTGCGGCCACCGAACTGGGGCATGAGATTTCCGCTTTCGATATTATGCCGAATTTGTTCTATCCGGGGCTCCTATTGATCAGCTCGTTGATTTTCATTTTCGTTGTACCGCAAAAAACAACAAAATAATCCGGCAAAAAATGTGCATCGCCAAGTTTTGATTAAAAAAGCACGGGGTTCTGCACAAAGCAACAGCGCATATCTAATTTAGGGCATACTAAAACGTCGCTATTCCACTGTAAACAGCGACGTTTTTTTATTTCCCGAATGAAAAAACGGGTTACAACTATATCCTTTCCAAATCGGAATATAGCACCAGAAATTTATGTTAATGTTTCCTACACCAATCAGTGGATGCATATGCACTCCTTCAAAAGAATGCAGCATCACTTTTTTACAGTCTCCGTATGCGCTTGTTTTCCGCTATTGGCCGACAAGCGCGGCGCGTGCTTGAAATACATATGCAATTCGCATTTGATCATGCCATTATACAATTTGCGGCGCTTGTCCGCTTTTCGTCCAAAGCAGCGCTCAAACAACGGGTCCGAGCTGAGGATATACTGTTTGACCGGTGACTTTTCCAGTCGCCTGCCCAAATCGGCATACAGTTTTTCTGCCGTCTGCACATCCAGCAAACGCTCACCATAAGGTGGATTGGCAAACAGCACGCCGGCACGGTTGTAATCGCGCTGCAAGGCATCCGCCCGTTCAAAGAATACCGTACCGGAAACACCGGCTTTGCGGGCATTTTCCATGGAAAGCTCCACACAGGCCGGATCCAGATCACTGCCGACAATGTCAAACCGTGCGCTGCCATCGTTCATACCAAGCGCATCCTCCCGCGCCTGCCGCCAAGCCGCTCCGTCAAGCGTCACCCACTTTTCCGCATCAAACCGGCGCAGCAGTCCGGGAGCGCGGCGCTGGGCAATCATAGCTGCCTCGATTGCAATCGTACCCGAACCGCAAAACGGGTCCATCAGTGGCTCCCGTCCACGCCAGCGTGCCAATTTGACCATCGCGGCAGCCAATGTTTCCCGCAAAGGCGCTGCATTACTGTTGGCGCGGTATCCACGCTTGTGCAGCCCCACCCCTGAAGTATCCAAATAGAGTGCAGCAACATCGTTCATAATGGAAAATTGTATCTGATAACGCGCCCCTGACTCTTCAAACCACGTCTGCCCATAGTGTGCGCCCAGCCGGTTCACAACTGCTTTTTTGACGATCTTCTGGCAGTCCGGAACAGAGTGTAAAGCCGCATTCAGGCAATACCCTTTTACAGGAAATGCACCATCCCGCGGGATGAATTGCTCCCATGGCAAGGCGCGCACCCCTTCGAACAGCGCATCAAAGCTTTTGGCCGGAAATTCCCCCAGCCGGATCAGCACCCGCTCTGCACAGCGCAGGTTGAGATTTGCCCATGCCAGCGTATTCTCATCCCCTTCAAACAGCACGCGGCCGTTTTCTGCCCGTACTTCTGCCAGCTTGCCGCCAAAGCGCAGCTCATCCGCTACGATCCCTTCCAGCCCAAATAATGTCGGGCAGCACATGGTCAATTCCATTGTGTTCTCCTTTTCCTGATAAAAAGCTCCCGCCGTGCGGCAGGAGCCATACTGTCATGCAACCATCTTAATCCGCCGCCCCATGCTTTGTCAAGTGATTTACCATATACATAGGCGTGGTTTCGAATGACTTTCCATTCGGCGGGTCAGATAACGAACCAACCGAATCCCGAACAGACGCAGAACCAATACATAGATTCCCACCGCGCCACATAATGCGCCAAAAGCAGCACCCGGTGCGCTGCCCCAACGATACAGCAGAATCGTATAAAACCATCTCGTCCATGCATACAGCGTGATGGCGCACACCACCGGCACGCCAAACCGCCGCAGGGGATGCAGGGAAAATCCGGTATGTCGGTATAAAATGCATAAATCGACCGCAAAAGCTGCTGCTCCGGTCAGCAGCATAGCAAGCAGATACCCGTAAATCCCCCACATCGGACGCGCACACCAATCATACAACAGCGCAAGCTGCAGCAATTCCGCGCCGGTACCGGTCACGACACTCCATTTCTGCAACCCCAGCGCGTTGAGCAGCCCGTTTGACAGCATCTGATAATAGCAGACAGCCACCGCCGCACCAAGCAGAAAAACATATTCCTGCGTTAACGGCTGGTTAAAGAAAAGCATACACAAACTGGGCGCCAGCGGGATCAGCACCGCCGTAGCCGGCAATCCGATCAGTCCAACCGTCATCACAGCCCGGCCAACCAGAGCGCGCACACGGGTCTGCTGACCGGTAGCCTGCGCGGCTGTGACAGCAGGCAATAGTGCAGTGCAGACCGAACTCACCAGCGCGGACGGCAGCAGCAGTAAAGGCATCGCCATACCGGAGATCACCCCCAGCGCCGCAAGCGCCTGATCATACCGCATCCCCGCTGCCATCAGCCGCTGCGGCAGCAGAACTGCACCGGCCGAGCCGATCGCATTTCCAATCAAAGATGCAGCGGAGAGCGGTACGGCGATCCCTAAAAATCGACGCACCGTGGCCGTGTCCACCCGACCGCCGAAGGGATGATGTCGGGTGCTTCGCCGGAACAGTCCGGTCAAAAACAGCGCGCTGAAAATCTCACTGATCACCATGCCGGCAAAAATGAGCATTGCCGTTACACCATAATCTCCGCTTTGGTCGTGCCGCAGCAGCCAGCCGACTGAAAAAATGCGGACGAGCTGCTCCCCCACCTCGGAATACGCAGTATACTGCATCTGCTCCAAGCCGATGAACAGCGCTTTGAAAATATTTTCTACGCCAGTCAGCAGCAAGCACAGCACCATAAAAGGAAATGCCCGTGCACAGCGTGCATCACCCAGCAGTCCCGCTGCGATCTCATCACCGAATAACAACACCGCTGCCGCACAGCTTATACACAGCGTCAGGAAAATAGAAAATGCCAGCCGCAGCACCGCGCCCACCCGCTGATGCTCGCCGCGCGCTTCGTATACCGCACTCAGGCGGGAGCATGCCATGGTCACCCCGGACAAGCAGCCTGCATGCAGCACAAGATAGGCTGAATTGACCAGACGATACACCCCCAGCCCCTCTGCCCCCGCATACCGGCTGAGAATAATTCGATAAACAAACCCCAGTGCCTGCAACGCCAGATTACCGCAGGCCAGCACACCCGCCGCATAGGCAATCGTTTTTCTTTTGATCCGCACAGCACGCCCCCTTTTCATACAAAGGATATGCCGCAGCAGGGAAAAAGAGAACAGCAGCCGCCTTCTTATCGGAAAGCGGCTGCCGTTGTTCAAATGCGTTTGCTCATTTTTTCGCTGTATGCTGCACGGAACTGCGCAAAGGTTCCGTTATCCAGTGCATCGCGGATCTCCTGCATCAAGTGGTTATAGAACCACAGGTTATGCATCACCAACAGCCGCTGCGACAGCATCTCTCCGCTTTTGAGCAGATGGCGCAGGTATGCCCGGCTGAAGCGGCGGCAGGTCGGGCACTGACACCCCTCCTCGATCGGCCGGTCGTCTGTCTGGTATTTGGCATTCATAATATTCATGATCCCGTCGTGCGTAAACAAATGCCCATGACGTGCATTACGTGTCGGCATAACGCAATCGAAAAAGTCCACACCGCGTGCAACGCCTTCGATGATGTTGGACGGTGTGCCGACCCCCATCAAATAGCGCGGCTTATGCTGCGGCGCATGCGGCAGTACAACATCCAAAATATGATACATGACCTCGGTACTCTCACCGACTGCCAGCCCACCGATTGCATAGCCAGGCAGATCCAGCTCTGCAATCGCCTGCATGTGTTCAATCCGCAGATCATCATATGTGCCGCCCTGATTGATGCCGAACAGCATTTGATGCGGGTTGACCGTATCCGGCAGTCCGTTCAAACGCTCGAGCTCGGTTTTGCACCGGCGCAGCCACCGCGTCGTGCGGTCGATCGAATTTTTGACATACTCGCGCGGCGCAGGATTTTCGATGCACTCATCAAACGCCATGGCAATATCCGATCCCAGATTGGACTGAATGCGCATACTTTCTTCCGGGCCCATAAAGATTTTGCGGCCGTCCACATGCGAATGAAACGTTACGCCTTCTTCTTTAATTTTACGCAGCGTTGCCAGCGAAAATACCTGAAATCCGCCCGAATCCGTCAGCATCGGGCCATCCCACCGCATGAATTTGTGCAGGCCGCCCATCGCTTTCACAATCTGATCGCCCGGACGCACATGCAGATGATACGTGTTGGACAATTCGATCTGACAGCCCAGTTCCTTCAAATCGAATGCATCGACCGCACCTTTGATTGCACCCGCCGTTCCGACGTTTTGAAATACCGGTGTTTGTACCACACCATGTGCCGTGCAAAATTCGCCCCTGCGGGCGTTTCCTTCTGTTTTTAACAGATGAAATGTTCCAATATCCATAATTCCCTCGTTTTCTTTTCAGCAGTGCTATTATAGTATCATATTTTATGGGGTGTTTCAACGCCCCGCATAATAAAAGAACATTGGGACGCTGTTTTTCGCGTGCTAAAACGTCTGTGATCTTTTCACACATTTTTGGTGGATATTTATAAAATTTATCCTTGCTTTTCTTAATGATATATATTATCATTAAGGTATAAATAGATGTATTGGAGGAGGTTTTTCCGTGAAGCAATATACAGGATATATCGGCACCTATCGTTCCGTGCAGTCAAACCATATTTATCGATTTGTACTGGATGCGGAAAGCGGAGCGCTGACCATCCCCGAGCCTTATCTGCCGGTGCCGGACTCCAAGTATATCGCATTGCGCGACGACAGCGTTCTTGTTTCCACCGTGCGGCGGGAACAGGGCGCCGGGCTTGCAGTAACCAACCTGCGCCTCCCCTCCCCCCACGTAACAGCAGAAGCACTGGGCGATCCCGGTGCCGGCTGCCATGTTGCCATTGCAGAAGATCATGTTTTTACCGCTGACTTTCATGCCGGAACAGTTACCTGCTACCGTTTGAATGGTTTGCAGCCCATACAGGAACACACCATTGCCATCGCACCGCATGCAGGCTGCCATCAGGTGTTGTTTCACAATGACCTACTGCTCATTCCCTGTATGGAGCTGGATGAATGCCGCCTGTTTTCCGCTGTGGACTATCAGCCGCGCGGTGTCATCCGTTTTCCGAAAAACAGCGGCCCGCGGCACGGTATTTTCGACCGGGCGCATCGGTATCTCTATCTGGTGTCGCAAAAGGACAATACCATCTCCTGTTTTGCCGTGCAGGACACGCATTTTTCCCTTTGCGGGCGGCTTCCGCTGCTGGATGCCCCGGTTTCATCCTGTGATGAAGCCGCGGCGATCCGTTTTTCACCGGACGAGCGTTTTCTCTATGTTTCCGTTCGCGGCGCCGAGCAAATCATTGTGTTGGAAGCCAATGGCAGCCAAATGCAGATCCTGCAGCGCATAGACTGCGGCGGTCAGCATCCCCGCGATATTGCCCTCTCTCCGGACGGGCACTGGCTGCTTTCCGCGAACCGCTGCTCGGATGACATAACCTGTTTCCCCCGCGATGCTGTGACCGGGCTGCTCGGCCCGCTGTGCAGCCGCGTACCCATCCATGAAGGTGTCAGCATTGTATTTGACACCACTGAGAAAGGACGATAAATTATGAAGCGTTGTGATATTGGTATCATCGGCCTGTCGGTTATGGGCCGCAGCCTTGCCCTGAACATGGCTGACCACGGTTTTCAGGTAGCCGGTTATAACCGCAGCCGCACCGTGACCGAACAGGTCGTGCAGCAGCATCCGCATGATCACCTGCACCCCTACTACGATTTACAGGAGTTTGTCTCCGCACTGCAGCGGCCGCGCCGCATTATGCTGATGATCAAGGCCGGCGCACCGGTTGACGGTGTGATCGACCAGCTGATCCCACTGCTCGAGCCGGGTGATATCATTCTTGACGGCGGCAACTCCTTTTTTGAGGACACGCGCCGCCGCAGCGCACGGTTGGCCGAACAGGGACTGATTTACTTCGGCGTTGGTATTTCCGGCGGCGAAGAAGGCGCCCGCCGTGGCCCGTCTATTATGCCGGGCGGTGATCCGGAAGCCTATGCTGCGATCCGCCCCATTCTTGAAGCGGTTGCAGCCACCGCAGAAGGCGCACCCTGCTGCACCTATATCGGTCCGGACGGTGCGGGACACTATGTCAAAATGGTGCACAACGGCATTGAATATGCCGATATGCAGCTGATCGCGGAAAGCTATCTGCTGCTCAAATATGTCGGCGGTTTTTCCAATACCGAACTGGCCGATCTGTTTTCCTCCTGGAATCAGGGTGAACTGAAAAGCTTTCTGATTGGTATCACAGCCGATATTTTCCGCGAGTCGGACGATCTTGCGGACGGCGATCTGCTCGACCGCATTGTTGACAGCGCCGCCCAAAAAGGCACCGGACGTTGGACCAGCATCGAATCGCTCAAACAAGGGGTCGAGGTTTCCATGATCACCGCAGCCGCCGGCGCACGTGTCATGAGCAACGACCTTGCCCTGCGCCGGCAGGCAGCCGGTCTGCTGCCTGCGCAGACGGTCAGCGTTTCCGCAGAGGATCGCGCAGCGTTGGCAGAGCAAGTGCGGCAGGCGCTGTATGCAGCTAAAATCGTTGCATATGCACAGGGGTTCGCCCTGATGCGCGATGCTTCCGAGCAATATCAATGGTCTCTCGATTTAGGGTCGATCGCTTCTATTTTCCGCGCCGGCTGCATTATTCAGGCAGATTTTCTGAATGATATCACTGCCGCCTTCCGCAAGGATCCGGCCCTGCCCAATCTGATGCTCAATCCCTTTTTCCGTGATCAGCTTGCCGGTCATGTGCGCAGCCTGCGCACCGCGGCATCACTGGGGATTGCCAACGGTCTGCCGCTGCCCGCCATGACCAGCGCGATCTCGTATTACGATGCCTTCCGGGCACAGCATGTCGGCGCCAATCTGATTCAGGCGCAGCGCGATTGTTTCGGTGCACACACTTATGAACGCACCGACCGTCCGGGTCATTTCCATCACGAATGGAGGAACCACCAATGAGCAAAGCCTTTACGATTTTCGGCGGAACAGGTGACCTTACCTTCCGCAAGCTGCTCCCCGCACTGTATAACGGAAGTGTTTCCGGTGCGGAATCCATGGATTATCAAATCGTCATCATCGGCCGTCGGGATTATACGACCGAGCAATATTGCGAGCTTGCACGCGACTGGGTGAAGAAATTTGCCCGTCTCCCCTATTCGGACAGTGCGTTTACCCGTTTTGCTGCGCGCATCGACTACTACCGCATGGATTTTTCCGATCCTGCCGCATACGCGGGTCTGAATCAATATTTTACTGACCGTGGAATCGATGAATTCATCTTTTATCTAGCGGTTGCTCCCCGCTTTTTCGGTCTGATTGCAGAAAGCCTTGCCGGGGTTCGCGGCGCCTCCCGCGGCAAAGTAATTTTGGAAAAGCCCTTCGGCGAAACGCTGGAGGCTGCCAAAGAACTGAACCGACGGCTGGAGACCATCTTCTCTCCCGAGCAAATCTACCGTATCGACCACTATCTGGGGAAGGAAATGGTGCGTAATATTGAAACCATCCGTTTTTCCAATCCCATTTTCACCAATCTGTGGGACGCACGCTTTATTGAATCCGTACAAATTTCTGCACTCGAGGATGTCGGCGTAGAATCCCGCGGCGGCTATTATGATGAGGCCGGTGCAATGAAAGACATGGTGCAGAATCATTTGTTCCAAATTCTTTCAATCGTAGCGATGGAGCGGCCCAGTGATTATATCGGATCGGATATGCACAGCGAACAGCTCAAGGTGCTTCGTGCGCTTCGTCCGGTCGGACGTGATCCCATCGAGGATACACTTGTGCTCGGCCAGTATGATGGATACCGAACCGAAAAGCTGGTAGACCCCCATTCGCAAACCGATACCTATGCTGCTATGCGCCTGTTCATCGACAACGACCGCTGGCGCGGCGCACCGTTCTATATCCGTACCGGCAAAAAGCTCGGAGAGCGGGAAATGAATGTGGTTGTCACCTTCCGCCGTCCGCGTCCGGATGTTGCACACAATGTGCTCGTCATCCGCATCCAGCCCACTGAAGGCGTATATCTGCAATTTAATATCCAAAAACCGGGCGATACGACCGAAATAACCCAAGCCAAAATGGATTTCTGCCAGAGCTGTTCCCTTGAAAACCGTATCAATACACCGGAGGCCTACGAACGGCTGATCGGTGCATGCATCCGCGGAGAACACTTTTGGTTCTCGCAGTGGGATCAAATTGAAACCGGCTGGGAATATGTTGCGCAGCTCCGTCAGGCATATGAAAAAGCAGGGCTTCCGCTGCGGAACTATACCGGAGGTTCTTACGGCCCATCCGAAGCGGATGATCTGCTTGCGCGGTTTGGACACAGCTGGTTCAACAGCCCGTAACACCCGTTCGCATGCGATACGCGTCCACGCTTCCCTTGCAAACAATAAAAACCGAGGCATACGCCTCGGTTTTTATCGTATATGCGGCAGCTGCCATTCTGCATCTGTTACAGCAGCGCACAAATTATCAAATGAATCTGTAATCAGTACAGCAGCATACTATCGCCGAAGGAGAAAAAGCGGTACTCCTGTTCGATTGCCTGACGATAGGCTTCCATCACCATTTCACGGCTTGCAAAGGCCGAAATCAACATCATCAGTGTGCTTTCCGGCAAGTGAAAATTGGTCACAAGATGATCAACCGCCTTAAAGCGGTAACCCGGATAAATAAAGATATCCGTCCAGCCGGACTGCGCCCGCACCAGTCCGTCCTCATCCGCGATCGTTTCCAGCGTGCGGCTGGCCGTCGTGCCGACTGCCCAGATCTTGCCGCCCGCTTTGCGCGTACTGTTAATCTGTTCTGCGGTTGCTTCATCCATCATGTAAAATTCCGAATGCATCACATGATCAGTGATTTCCTCTTCCTTAACCGGACGGAAGGTGCCAAGGCCCACATGTAGCGTAACAAACGCCAGCTTTACCCCCTTGTTCTGCAAAGCATCCAGCATTTCATCCGTAAAGTGAAGCCCTGCCGTCGGCGCAGCCGCCGATCCGGGTGTTTTGGAGTAAACCGTTTGATAGCGCTCCTGATCTTCCAATTTCTCTTTGATATAGGGTGGCAGCGGCATCGTACCAAGTTGATCCAGAATCTCCAAAAAGATCCCCTCGTAGTGAAAACGGATCAGACGGTTGCCATCCGGCTGCACTTTTTCCACCGTTGCAGTCAACATTCCATCGCCAAAGGTCAGCTCCACACCTTCCCGCGTTTTCCGTCCCGGGCGGGTCAGGCACTCCCACAAACCATCGCCTTTATCGGTCAGCAGCAGCACCTCGATAGGCGTCGTTCGTCCCACTGCATGACCCATCAGACGCGCCGGAATAACGCGGGAGTTATTGAATACGATGCAGTCACCCGGCTGCACATATTCGATTAAGTCACGGAAATGACGATGGGTCACGGAACCGTCTGCCCGATTGAGCACCAGCAAGCGCGACGCATCCCGCTGCTCCAACGGATGCTGCGCAATCAGGCGTTCAGGCAAATCAAAATAAAAATCACTTTTCTTCATCCATACAGGCACGCACTTCGGTTGGAAAGCGCCGTGCCGCTCCTCCTTTTTTCTAACGGGTTATCCGGCAAGGGAAATACCGGTAAAGTAAAATTTCAAAATATCCTCGTAAGTAAAACCTTGCTTGGCCATCGCATAGGCACCCCACTGGCTCATGCCCACGCTATGCCCCCAGCCCGAACCGGTAAAAGTATAGCTGGCCGCGGGAGTATCCGACTGCTCCGGTTGTTCAGGCTGAACTGGCTGCCCGGATTGATCGGCACTGCACAGCAGCACCATCTCGCTTTCCGGATCAAAATCCACCGTAAAGTTCAGCACCTTCCCCATGTCACGCACGCGATAATAATTATTGCCGTTTACATGATAACCGGTCAGCTGAATATCTTTGCCGTCCAGCACGATCGAAGCCGTCGCAGGCATATAGGTTTTGACCGCTGACGAAGCAGATGAACTCATTTCATCACCGACCGGCTGATATGCCTGTCCGGCAAAAAGGGAAATACAATTTTTTGCGTTATCCCACCCCACATTAAACTGGCTGCCCGTACCGTTCATGATATAAGCAATATCGCGCAGCTTATAATAATTCTCGCCTCCGATATTCCAGCCCTGCGGAGTGACCTTTTTGCCGTCCAAGGTAATCTGATGTACTGAAGGAACGATTTTTTGCAGTGCCGCACTCACCGGAAGCGTCTTCACTGCTTTGGTCTGATGCGGAGTGATCGTGTAGCGGATGCTCTTCAAACCAAATACCGTGCGCACCTTATCGCGCTGGATGGTCACCGTCTTGCCATCCGTATCGGTCACTGTCACTTCGTTTACATTATCCGTTGCTGTGCGCTTGGTCACCTCGACCTTTGCGACCGTACCGATGGTATAACCTGCGCTGATCAGCTTCTTTCTAACTTCCTCCGCTGTCAGGGTAACGCTCCACTCATCCACTTTTCCCTCGTACGGATCCACTTTCCCCTTCAAATACGGATAATCTCCGCCCCATACATTGACCGCATCCTCGGTCGCGCCGCCATCCGAAGAGAAAAAGTAACCGATGACAGGCTTGCCCTGATAGGTCAGATATTGACCGCGGGTATCATTTACCGCCGCATTGGAAGCCGCCGTTGCTTTATTTGCCCCTAAATACACCTGACAATTCGTTGTGTTGCACAGATCGTATCCGCTGGCAGTATGTTTATGGGTACCAAGTGCGAACGAACGCGCACAAACCGCCTGCGCTTTTTGCGCCTCAGCCGGCCAGTCCGGATCGATCTCGTATGGCAGCACGCCCTTCACATAATCCTCCAGCCCAACATAATTTATAACAGTAAGATTACCATTTCCGGCACGGCGATAAACAAAGCTGCCCTGCCAGCGATATCCCTTAAACCATGTCAGCGTGCTTTTGGGCTGGATCGCCAAATGGTCCGTCCCTTTCGCCGTTGTATACAACACCTTGCCCGATGCCGTATCACTGATCTGAAACGCATCATCTACCAGGCGAATGGTCAACTGAGTTGCCGTAATTGTCTTGCTGCCCGAAAACGCGGTGCCGTTCATCACACCTGCCGTATAACCGGATGCGTATCCGGAGACATTTTCCAGTTTTGGGTCGGCAAAGGAGCTGGAACCACTTACCGTCAATCCAACACGCAGAATGGTATCCTCATTCGCTGCCGCGGCCGGCGCCGTCTGCAGGCAGCCGCATAATGCTGCTGCACAAAGCAGCAGAGATAGGATTCTTTTCATTTGATCATCCTCCTGTTATTTTTCCCGCCCTCTCTTGACAAACATATGACCTTACTTTACAATAATAAAGAAAAGTACAGATACAGATAGAGGCGCGGAATTCATCAGTATCGGTCTGGGAGGGTCCGTAAACCCGTGAATCAGCCGAGAAAGGGTCTTCCGCCGAAGCCGGTTCTTGTTGCGGCAAGGCCCTGCTGGATGCTGCGGATAATATCCCTGCGTCTGTCATCAGCAGAAAATGCCGGTGGAGAGCTATCCTGTTTAGAACCGTACGGCACGTCCGTATTTTCTATTATAGTATAGATCATACCGGTTTTTCAACCGGTATTTTTCTTTGCTGCATTTGTATTGGAACGGAAACCGTTAGAAAACCTTTTGGGAAGGATATGATCAACATGAATCACTACAAAGTCGGTATTGTCGGTGCCACCGGTATGGTTGGCCAGCGATTTTCCCTGCTGCTGGAAAACCACCCGTGGTTTGAAGTAGTAGCACTGGCTGCTTCCTCGCGCAACCGCGGCAAAACCTATGCCGAAGCCTGTGAGGGCCGTTGGAAAATGGCTGTTCCCATGCCGGACAAATACAAAAACATGGTCATGTATGATGCAACGGCAGACGCAGAGGAGATTGCCGCGCAGGTTGACTTTATCTTCTGCGCAGTTGATATGAAAAAGGAAGAGATCCGTGCGCTGGAGGAGACGTACGCCAAGCTCGAGTGCCCGGTCTGCTCAAACAACTCCGCCCACCGTATGACGCCCGACGTTCCGATGATCATTCCGGAAATCAACGCCGATCACGCCAAGATCATCCCCGCACAGCGCAAGCGTTTGGGGACGAAGCGCGGATTTATCGCAGTCAAGTCCAACTGCTCGATCCAGTCGTATGTACCCGCGCTGTCCGCCCTGATGGACTTTGAACCGACCGAAGTTGCTGTCTGTACCTATCAGGCGATTTCCGGTGCAGGCAAAACCTTCGAAAGCTGGCCGGAAATGGTTGATAATGTCATCCCCTACATCGGCGGTGAGGAAGAAAAAAGCGAAAAAGAGCCGATGAAGGTCTGGGGCCATATCGAGGGGGATCACATCGAGCCTGCCGTCAGCCCGGTCATCACCGCGCAGTGCCTGCGCGTTGCCTGCTCGGACGGCCATATGGCGGCAGCCTTTGTCAAGTTCAAAAACAAGCCGAGCAAGGAAGAGATGATCGCACGGTGGCGCAGCTTTGAGGGCCGCGCACAGGAGCTGCATCTTCCCTCCGCCCCCGCACATTTCCTGACCTATTTTGAAGAGGATAACCGTCCGCAGACCCGCTTGGATCGAGATCTGGAAGGCGGTATGGGCGTCTCGATCGGCCGTCTGCGTGAGGATGCCCTGTATGACTATAAATTTGTCAGCCTGTCGCACAATACCCTGCGCGGCGCAGCCGGCGGTGCTGTCCTGATGGCAGAACTGCTCTGTGCCGAAGGCTATATGGACCGCTAAGGAGGTCACTGTCTTATGAAAAATCCTGTTTTTACCGGCGCCGGTGTCGCCATTGTCACACCGTTCACCGCAACCGGTGAAGTAAATTATGAAGAATTCGGACGCATTGTCGACCACCAGATCGCACACGGTACGGATGCGATCATCGTGTGCGGTACGACCGGCGAAGCATCCGCAATGCACGACAAGGAGCACCGCGAGGCGGTTGCCTGGTGCTGTGAATACGTCAACCACCGTGTCCCCGTTATCGCCGGCGTAGGCTCTAATGATACTGCCTATGCAGTCGAACTGACCCGTTTCGCACAGGAATGCGGCGCGGACGGCGGCTTATCTGTCACCCCCTACTACAACAAAACCACCCAGCGTGGTCTGCTCGCCCACTATACCAAAATTGCTGACTGCTGTGATCTGCCGATCATCCTGTACAATGTGCCCAGCCGTACCGGCGTTTGCTTTACGGCCGATACACTGTATCAGCTCGCACAGCATCCCAACATCAACGGTTTGAAGGCGGCATCGGGTGATTTCAGCCTGCTGGCTGCTGCGATGGCCAAATGCGGCGATGACCTCAACGTATGGTCGGGCAACGACGATCAAATCGTTCCGCTGATGGCGCTTGGCGGCAAGGGCGTTATTTCAGTGCTGTCCAATGTGGCGCCGCAGGAAACCCATGATTTGACCCAGCTCTGCTTTGAAAACCGCTACCCCGAAGCTGCACAAATGCAGTTCAAATATCACGATCTGATCGACGCATTGTTCTGTGAGGTCAACCCTATCCCTGTAAAAAAAGCGATGGAGATCCTCGGCTGGAACGTCGGTGCACTTCGCCTTCCGCTGGTAGAAGCCAGTGAGGAACATGCTGCACGTATCAAAAAGGAACTGGAAAAGGCCGGCTGCAAAATCTAAGCCCGCTTTAATTAAGGAGTTTTGAAAAGATGTTAAATATTGCGCTTTCCGGCTGTAACGGGCGGATGGGACACGTGATCACCGATATAGTCGCAGGACGAGATAACATGCAGATTGTTGCGGGATTTGACATCAATACCGCAAAATATGCGGATTTTCCGATATTCTCCGATCCATTTGAATTTCAAGGTTCATGCGATGTGATCATCGACTTTTCCAACGCATCCAGCACAGAGCATCTGCTGTCCTATTGCGAGCAGCACCATACGCCGCTTATCATTTGCACGACCGGCCACTCTCCGGAGCAGCTGCAGAAGATCCGCGCAGCATCTGCTGCGTTTCCTGTGTTCCGTTCCGGCAACATGTCGATCGGCATCAATTTGATGAGTGAACTTTTACGCAAATCCGCTGCCGTACTGGGCGACCAATACGATGTTGAGATCATCGAAAAGCATCACAATCAAAAGCTGGATGCCCCCTCAGGGACTGCGCTCATGCTGGCGGATGCTGTTGCCTCTGCCCTTCCCTACCCAGCAGAATATGTCTACGACCGGCACGAACGCCGCGAAAAACGCCCTGCACATGAAATCGGTATTTCCGCCATTCGCGGTGGCACGATCGTAGGGGAACATTCGGTTTTGTTCTGTGGCCGGGATGAGATCATCGAGATCAAGCACACAGCGCTTTCCCGCGAAGTATTTGCGACCGGTGCAGTGGATGCAGCAGTCTTTATGGCTGGCTGCAAGCAGCCCGGCATGTACGATATGAACGATGTGATCGCCTCGCACGCACAATGACCATATTCCACAAAGCAACGCACCGATCCGCCGCATGGCAGGGTCGGTGCGTTGCTTTTATTGACTGATTTCCGTTCACATCTCGTCAAGAATCATACATTGCTCCCCCTTCCCATTGCATGATCACCAAACTTTCCAGTATAATAATGATTACAGGTGTTCTTTTTCCCTTGCTGCAAAGCAATCAGAACATCAATCAACTTGTCAGGAGGTTATCCGTTGCCTCAGTCATTGATTCTTGGCGCTGTTGTCATCATTATCTGTATTCTCAGCAACAAAATTACCAGCCGCTTTGGTATCCCCATGCTGCTCGCCTTTATCCTTCTGGGGATGTTGTTCGGCTCGGAAGGTCTGTTCAAAATTGCTTTTGACGACTTTCCATTTGCCGAAAACATTTGCACCCTCGCTTTAATCTGCATTATGTTCTATGGCGGATTCGGCACCCGCTGGGATATCGCCCGGCCGGTTGCTGCTAAGGCTGCATTACTCTCTTCCGCAGGCACCATCCTGACAGCCGGGATCACCGGTCTTTTTTGTCATCTGGTGCTGCACTTCAGTCTGATAGAAGGTCTGCTCATTGGTGCCGTACTGAGCTCGACCGATGCCGCCAGCGTCTTTTATGTGCTGCGCTCACGCAGTCTTTCCCTGCAATACAATACGGATTCCCTGCTGGAGGTCGAAAGCGGCAGCAACGATCCGTTTGCCTATACGCTGACTCTGATCCTGCTCTCCATCATGCAATCCGGTTCCGCTCTTTCCGTGCGCGGTGTTTTAACACTTGCCGCCGCCCAGTTGGGCTTTGGACTGCTGACCGGTGCACTGATCGCATTGGCTGCCCGTTGGTTTTTGCAGTTTTTCACCTTCGAGGTCAACGGTTTTGATGCCGTGTTTATGCTGGCTGTTGCGCTGTTATCCTACGCTTTGCCTACATACATCGGCGGGAACGGCTATTTAAGCGCTTATCTGGTCGGTATTATTTTAGGCAATTCCCCCATGCCAAACAAAAAAGGGTTGGTCAATTTTTTTGACGGACTGACCAGCCTGATGCAAATGATGATTTTCTTCATCCTCGGCCTGCTGTCCTTTCCCTCGCGTCTTGCAGCGGTATGGCTGCCTGCTTTGGTGATTGCCTTTGTTCTCACCTTCATTTCCCGTCCCCTGTCCGTTTTTCTTTTGCTGACGCCGCTTCATGTTCCTTTCCGTCAACAGGCGGTCATTTCATGGGCCGGACTGCGTGGCGCCGCCTCCATCGTGTTTGCCATTATGGTGTTCGTCCGTGATATTCCGCTGCAAACCGATCTGTTTCACATGGTTTTCTGCGTTGTATTGTTATCACTTTTGCTGCAAGGCAGTCTGCTGCCCTGGTTTTCCGAAAAAGCCGGAATGATCAACAAAAGCGGTAATGTACTGATGACCTTTAATGATTACACAGATGAGATCGATATCCATTACATCAGTTTACCGATCAAGAGCGGTCATCCATGGATCGGCAAATCCGTACAGGCGCTTTCACTGCCGCCCGAGACCCTATTGGTATTCCTCAAAAGAACCGGTCAAAACCTGATCCCCAAGGGTGATACGATAATTGAGCAGAATGATATCCTCGTATTAAGTGCATTTGCTTATCAGGATGACAATGATATCCGTTTGAAAGAAGTCACCATCACACTTTCTCACCGGTGGTGCGGCAAACAACTATACGAACTTGACATTCCATCCGATATGCTGATCATCCTCATCCGGCGCGGCAGTGACTTGATCCTGCCAGATGGACAGACCCGTCTTTGCGAAGGCGATATAGTCGTTTTGAATTCCATGTGATAAAAACAGTCAGCCTTCTCCTGCACCGATTGTTAAACGATACTGAACTGCCGGTACGCACAGTGAAAACAAACCGTTTACAGCACGTATTATCCGGTTATATGTGTCCCCCGCTCTGCATGGTAAAAATACCCAGCATCAACGATGCTGCCAATACATATATAAAATCCCACTTGTTTCATCATACAATGAGGACAAGTGGGATTTTTTGCTGCGTCCGTTTACAACAGCATGCAACGCCGCTGATATCATTCCGGAAAACCAGCAGGTTCTCGCAGACTCAGATGTTACAAGCACCGTTTGGGCGCGATGCGTGACAACACTTCGTTCGTCCTTAAGGCGGCAGCATTCGATCTGGACTTTGCCCGCTGCGTGGACTTCGGCAAGAATCTGAACATGGATGAAGAGCGTCTGTATCCGGACTATAAGACCATGTTCGCAGAGGAAGCTAAGCGAGCAGACGGCATCGAAGCGGTCGACATCGCCACCCCCAATTTCCAGCATTTCGAAGTCTGCAAGGCAGCTCTCGAAGCCGGCCTACACGTTATCTGCGAAAAGCCACTGTTCTTTAAGGTAGAAGAGGGCGAAGAAATCAAGGCATTGGCAGAAAAAATGGGCAAGGTTGTCTGCGTGACCTACGGCTTCTCCGGTTTTGATCTGCTCAGCCAGATGCGCAGCATGATCCAGAACGGTGACATCGGCGAGGTTACCATGGTCGATTTGCGCTATGCCCACGGTTTTGCCTGCGACCCGACCGGTGACAAGCAGGCAGAAGGTCAGAAATGGCGTGTCGATCCGGCCAAGTCCGGCCCGTCTTTCGTGCTTGGCGACCTGTCCACCCACACCTTCTACATGTCCGAGCTGGTTTGCCCGCAGCTCAAGCTCAAGCAGCTGCTGTGCGATCGCCAGAGCTTTATCAAATCCCGTGCGCCGCTGGAAGACAATGCTTATGTGCTGATGCGTTATGAAAACGGCGCGGTTGGCCGCATGTGGGCTTCCGCAGTCAACGCCGGCGATATGTCCAGCCAGCACATCCGCATCGTTGGCACCAAGGCCTCTCTGGAATGGAACGACATGCATCCGGACGAGCTGAAATATCAGATTCAGGGACAGCCGGAGCAGATTCTGGTTCGCGCGATGGATTATCTGAACCCGGAAGCATTGGAGTATGAACGTCTGGGCGCGCTGCACTATACCGGCCTGATCGACTCCTGGAGCAACCTGTACACCCGTTTTGCCATCGCTATGGACGCGAAGAACCGCGGCGATGAAGAAACGCTGAACAATCTGGTTTACCCGGACCTTGAGCACGGTATTGATGGCATCCGTTGGGTGCTCAAGTGTGTGGAATCCGCCGACAAGGGCGGTGTCTGGGTCGATTTTAAGTAAACCCATCTTTTTCTCTTCACGGCGCCCGCCGTTTTCGGGCAGCGGGCGCTTCTTCTCTTAACTGAAACGGAGGTTATAATACATGAAACTTGCCATTTGCACCGATGTGTTTGCCGATTTGTCCTATACTGATATGCTGGACAAGGTCAAATCTCTCGGTATTGATGCAGTCGAAATGACCGCAGGCGGCTGGGGTGCGCGCAAGCACTGCAATACTGCTGAGCTGCTTGCTGATGCAGACAAGCGCCGCGCCTTTATGGACGAACTGCACAAACGCGGCACGCGCATTTCTGCCCTGAATACATCCTGCAACCCAACATGGCCGAGCGAAACAGGCGAGGAATACAAAAAGTCCATGTATGACTGCGCCACGCTGGCCGGTCTGCTGGGGGTAAAGAAAATTGTTGCAATGGCCGGTCTGCCGGCCGGTGCGCCGGGTGATACTACCCCGAACTGGATCACATCCACGGTATCGTGGCCGGATTTTATGGCGCCTGCCTATGAATACCAGTGAAAGGTGACCATTGATTTCTGGAATGAGTTTATCGCGCATTGCAAAACGTGCGGCATTGAACACATTGCAATTGAGGAGTTCCCCGGCACAATGGTCTGGTCGGCATCCACCCTGCTCAAGCTGCGTGAAGCAACCGATCCGATGCTGGGCATCAACCTCGATCCTTCGCACATGATGGTGCTTGGCGCCGACCCGATCGCTGCTGCACGTGCGCTGAAGGGCTGTATTTTCCATGTGCATGGCAAGGATGCTCGCATCGAACGCGGTCTTGCCGACCGTGACGGCTTGCTGGAGCCGCGTCCGGTCACCGAATCTGCCGACCGGGTATGGAACTATGTCGCCGTCGGCTGCGGCAAGGATCTGCAGTGGTGGAAGGAATTCTTCTCGGTTGTCCATATGATGGGCTATGACGGCGATGTATCGCTTGAGATGGAAGATCTCACCATGAGTGTGGACGCCGGTGTGCATACCTCGATCGACGCACTGCGCCAAACCATCAGCCAATAATCATCTCTTTCTTCTCGCATAGGCCGGATGCCGCACGCTATCCCCAGCATCCGGCCTTCTGCTATTCTTTTGGACGGCTGTAACAATCAAAATAAATACATATATAGAGAAAGAAAAATCGGTTCTCATCATTTCAAAGGGGAGTGAAATTATGCTTTGGACGATCATTTCATTCATTGGTTTTACCATTTTGGTCGCTGTCATCTCCTATGTCAAAACCAAGGGCGATGACCAAACCACAGCGGACGGTTACTTTTTGGCAGGACGCGGCCTGCCGGGCTTTGTCATTGCGGGTTCGCTGCTGCTGACAAACCTGTCAGCCGAGCAGCTCGTCGGCACGAACGGACAAACATGGAGCGTTGGTATGAGCCCCATGGCTTTTGAAATTGTTGCAGCCCCCTGCTGCATCATTTTGGCTTTGTTTGCCGCACCACGCTACTTAAAAAGCGGTATTACGACCATTCCGGAGCTGATCGGCCTGCGATATGACCGCAGCACCAAGCTCTGGTTCTCGATTGCCTATATCCTATTGTACATTGTGGTGCAGATCCCGGTTATCCTCTATTCCGGATCACTGGTGTTTGAAAATATTTTCGGTGTATCTGCCATGCTCGGCGTAAGCAAACTTCAATCCATCATCATCCTTTGTGTCATCATCAGCATCATTGGATCAATTTATGCGATCTTCGGCGGGCTGAAAGCAGTAGCCGTATCAGATACCGTTAACGGAATCGGTCTGCTGATCGGCGGCTTTATGATTCCTTTTCTGGCGCTGAGCGTATTGGGCAAGGTTTCGGGCGGCGACGGTTTTGCCATCGCTGACGGTATGCGGTACCTGATTGAAAACCACTCGGACATGCTCAACTCAATCGCACCGGCCGATTCGCTGCCGCCTGCCGTACCGTGGCCCACCGTATTCACCGGTCTGCTGTTTCTCGGACTGCAGTCGTGGTGTACACACCAGTCATTTATTCAGCGAGTGCTGGCTGCACGCGACCTGAAGGAAGCACAAAAGGGTGCTCTGTACTGCGCATTCCTCAAAATCATTGGTTTTATGTATCTGGCGCTGCCGGGCGTCATCGCCTTTGCACTGTTCCAGCTTCAGGGAAATCAGGTCAGCATGATGGATGAAGCATATCCGCAGCTGGTCACACAGGTGATACCGGCGCCGCTGATGGGCTTTTTCGCCGCCGTTATGCTCGGCGCGATCCTCTCCTCCTTCAACTCGGTTTTGAACTCAGTTGATACCATGTTCACCATGGATATTTACAAGGAGTTTATCAATCCAAAAGCTTCGGAAGAAAAGCTTGTCAAAGTCGGCAAAAATATCGGCATTCTATTTGCTGTTCTGACAACCATTGTCGGCCCCCTGATCTACTTTTTCCCGGCCGGTCTGAAAACCTTCCTTGATTCGCTGGTCATGCTGATCGCACTGCCGGTATTGTCTGCGGTTTTCGGCGGTTTCTTCTTCAAGTATCTGCCCAAATACTCTGCCAAACTGGTCTTGTTCATTCATGTGGTCAGCTACGGCGCATTCCTCCTGTTCCTCGGTGATCGGTTCCATTATCTGTATGCTGTGCTCGTCCTGTTACCGCTCGAACTGCTGCTGATGTATCTGCTTAACCGCTATAACCAGCAAAAAAACCATGCGACCGCATGGATACAGGAAGATGTCGGCGCGGTCGATCTGACACCGTGGAAATACCGTTGGGTTGCCACCGCTGTTATTCTGATTTGTGTTGCTGCTGTCTATATTGCGTTTTCCCCGCTTGGGATCGGCACATGGAATTACGCACAGCCCTGGTAAGACCTTTCCCCTGACTCGTACACCGCTGCCACACAACCCGGCAGCGGTGCACCTTTCTGTTCCCTGCCATCGTTTATGCCGGAACCACCACAAAAGCCATGCCCTGTTTCCTCAGGGCATGGCCCAGCCTGCCGAAAAAGTATTTTGTCAATGGGGATACCCACAATACGCGCGGCAGCGCGCATAAAACAACATTTGCAGCGCAAATGCATAAAAAGTCAGGACATATGCCTGACTTTTTATACTTTAAGAGCGAAAAAGCTTCTGTATACAGGGACTTTTTTCGCTCTCATGTTTGGCATAGTCCAAACATAGATTGTCGGAAAAACAAAGTTTTTCGATAATCTCGGCCATTCTCAAGGCAACTCAAACTGCATATGCAGCATCCTCTGACTGGGATACTATGGCTCTTACTCTGTGTCCGTCCGCTGCGGTTTGACCGATGCCAACGGATTTTTTGACGCTGCTTCCCGCAAACTGCTGTCCTCGATATGCGTATAAATCATGGTTGTGTTAACACTTGTATGACCGAGAATATTTTGCAAAGTGCGGATATCCACCCCGTTTTGATACATCAGCGTCGCTGCCGTATGGCGCAATTTATGGGCGGAATATTTCTGCGTATCCAACCCCGCCTGACCGATATATTTTTTTACCAGCCACTTCACTGTCTGCACATTGATGCGATTGCGGTTACGGCTGATAAACAAAGCATTTTGATCCCTGTCGTGCGGTAAAATACGTTTGGGCAAGTATTGCTCCAGCGCCGCCTTGCAGGCCTCATTCAAATATACGGTGCGCTCCTTATTTCCTTTTCCGAGTACCCGTACCGTGTCCCCCTGAAAATCCGACAAATTCAGGCCGACAAGCTCAGATACACGCAGGCCGCAGTTGAGAAAAAGCGTTAAGATACAGTAGTCCCGTTCCGCATATTCCCCCTGCACGGCATCCAGCAGGCGAATGCTGTCCTCGGTTGTCAGATAGACCGGCAATGACTTGCGGATCGAAGGCGCCTCCAGATTGCTCATCGGATTCACTTCCAGTAAATGACGTTTATCCGTCAAGTATCGAAAAAAGGCCCGGATCGCAGATACTTTGCGCGCACGCGATGTGCTGCTCAAGCCGAAATTGGTAGCCGTACTGTTTTGCTGCGTTGGACGCTCACCCGACATGTATTCCAAATAATCGTATGCATCAGACAGTGTGATCTCCCGCAGGAAGTCAATGTCAATATCCTCGATCGACACCTGATCGATCGGCAGCTCACGGGGTACCACCCCTTTATTATGCTTGAGCACACGAAAAAACAGGCGCAGATCCAAATAATATTCATGCGCTGTCTGCGCAGATTTCCCCTGAATGGTAGAGATATAAGTCAAAAAATCGCGGAGCACACGCGGTGCATCCGCCGCATACTGCGACATTGGCTTTTCCAAGCGCCCTGCTCCTTTCCTTCGGGCGGTACAGCCCCTTTATCACGCTTATTATACCGCGTTCGGCAGCAGCCGTCAAACTTGCCTTTTTCGGCGGCATACCGTATAATATATCCCATAAACTACCCGGAAAGAAGGCTGTCATGATGCAACGCCTGCACATTACCCTTGGTGACATCACCCACTGCACCACCGATGCAATCGTCAACGCTGCCAACACTTCGCTGTTAGGCGGCGGCGGTGTCGATGGCGCGATTCATCGCGCAGCCGGTCCGGCACTGCTGGAAGAATGCTGGAAACTCGGCGGATGTCCGACCGGACAAGCTAAAGCAACGCAGGCCTATCGTCTGCCCTGCCGCTTTGTCATCCATACACCCGGTCCGATTTGGCACGGCGGCACGGCAAATGAAGATACACTGCTGTCCGACTGCTATCGCAATTCTCTGATTGCCGCTGCCGCCCTCGGCTGCCGAACCGTTGCCTTCCCCTCGATCAGCACAGGCGTTTACCGCTTCCCGGTTCACCGCGCAGCCAATATTGCCGTTTCCACAATTCGCAGCTACCTGCGCACACACCCGGAAATGCAGCAGGTAACTATCGTCTGCTTTGATCAGACAACCTTCTCCGCCTATCAGACTGCCCTGTCGGAAAGCGAGTATAACGATGCCGAAAAGCGCTAATCAAAAGCTCAAATTGCTCTATCTGTGTAAAATTCTGATGGAAAACAGTGATGAAAACCATAAACTGAGCATGGAACAGCTCCTGGCTGCTCTTGCCCGGTATGATATTCACGCCGAACGCAAAAGTATCTATTCGGACATCGCCGCCCTGCAGGATTTCGGTCTGGACGTGATGCTTGAACGCGGTTCGGACGGCGGCTATTACATAGCATCCCGCCCTTTCGAACTGCCTGAACTTAAGCTGCTGGTTGATGCCATCCAATGTTCCCGCTTTATCACAGAAAAAAAATCCAATGAGCTGATCAAAAAAATCGAATCCCTTGCCAGCCTCCCACAAGCCCATGCACTGCAGCGGCAGGTTTATGTAGCCGATCGGGTCAAAACCATCAACGAAGGAATCTACTATAACATCGACACCCTGCACAATGCGATCTCATCAGGCGTACAGATCACCTTTCAGTATTTTGAATGGGCACTTGATTTTTCCGCATCCAATCATATCCGCAAGCGCTACCGCAAGGACGGTGCGCTTTATCAGGTCAGCCCGTGGGCGCTGACTTGGGACGATGAAAACTACTACCTGATCGCCCATGATCCACTGACGGATGCGATCCGGCATTACCGCGTCGATAAGATGGAACATATTTCCTTAATCGACCGAAAACGCGAAGGACAGCGACTGTTCCGCGACCGGTTCAATCCGGCCGACTACACCCGTAAGGTATTCGGCATGTTTTCCGGCGATGAGAAAACCGTGCGGCTGATTTGTGAAAACCGCTTTATCGGTGTGATCCGTGATCGCTTCGGCGCAGACCTGATGGTACAAAAGGTAGATGACGCTCACTTTGCGGTCAATGTGACGGTTGCAGTCAGCCCGCAGTTTTTTTCATGGATCTTTGGCCTGAGCGGCGCAGTACAGATCATTGAGCCGGCCGAAGTCAGGGAAGCCTTTCAGCAGCAGATCCAGGCGTTTTCCGCCCCCTTTGAGTGAATAACTAAAAGCCAGTGAGTCCGAATTAATGGATCATACTTCATAAAAGCAGTGGAAATTCAGTCCCAGACAAGGTATAATAGGGACGAAACTGCTGGAATTTACTGAAATTTGCGCATGACAACCGGACGACGGCTATTTTCTTGAAAAAGAAAATGCAACCCTCGCCTGAGCAGCTCTATAATTGGACTGCTCCACCGGCAATGATGTTGGTTAGTTAGGTTTTGTTTTGAGAAGCGCTGGTTTCAGGTAGACCTCGTCTGGGGCAATTGGAGAAAGGTCTAGAAGCTTCAGCAGTTTCTTTTCATTTT
>NZ_JNJN01000035.1 GCF_000701665.1 Agathobaculum desmolans ATCC 43058
GGTCCAACCGAGGGATTCTGGGGAATCATTAAATCCGAAATGTACTATCTGCAAACGTTCAAGGACGAGAAATCCCTTCGCTCGGCCATTGAGAAATACATCCATTTCTACAACTACGAGCGTTTCCAGGAGCGCTTTGAAACCCGCACTCCGATGGAAGTCCGCACGGAGGCATTAAACTCCGATACTCCTGCACTGTATCCCATTCCTGAAAATAAGCGTATTCAAAAATACAAAGAAAAGTTCGCTGCATAAACAAGCTCACCGTTCCCGAAAAAGGAAACGGCGAGCATAACCGCACTATATTTTATTTATTTCTCCGGTCTACCTTGACAGGGGCGGATCACAATCCAACCCAAATGGACGGATGGTTCCGGTCGTTCTGCTTCCGGGCGCTGTCACGCGGGTCGGCGTTCCCCAGCGGGAATCCCAACCGATCGCGCGGCTCTTCCCGCCCCAGAAATAATGCACTTTGCCGATCAGGGAATAGGCTTTTTCCACCACTGCCCGACGCACAGGGGAAATATCCTCCGGCATCGCTGTGATCATGTCACGAATCTGTTCTTCCGTTAGTTCCATTTCTCCACCGTAAGTGCCCACCAGTTCAGCCAGCATCTGTGCGTACTCCGGCTTCAGAATCTCGACCAGCGCTTCCCGCTGGCTATGATTGAACTGGTAAATGTCCGGCATTTCCTCGGCGCGCCTGCTGGTGATGGTAATATGCAGAATTTTCTCGGTGCTGTCCTCATGCTTAATGGTCTGCACATGGTAACGGATTTCATTCATATCCCAGAATACCTGACGGATCAGTGCAATGCGTTCCTCATCAATGGTCACGACGTCGGTGGCATCTGCGTCCGCGCCTGCCGTCTTGACGGCAAACACCGCAATCACATCGGTCCAGTTCGTGATGGTCAGGCTGCCGCCGCCGTCTGGTTCCCGGTGGATCACGACGCTGTCAGCAGGATGCTCTGCCTGTATCTGGCTAATTTTTGCGGAGAATTCGCCATTGATCTGCACAACCGCCTGTGGAACCGATTGTGCATCGCTGTCATTGCCAGACTAAAACACGCCAAAGGGGGTTCCAATGACTGCTGCCGCGCCGCCAATGACCAGAACCAACGCGATCAGCGCACCCGCACCACCTAACAGCCCAACCGCTGCCCGCACGATGGCTTTTCCGGCACGAAGCGCAGCCTGTTTGACCTGCTCTGTCCTTCGGGCAGTGTTTTTGGCAGTGCGTACCCGCTTTTGTATGCTCTCCTGCATAGCGCGTTCCTGTGCGCGCCGCTGTGCCTGCCGGTTCAGTAAGCGCGCTGGATTATTCGGATTGGACTGCACTGGTCTGGCAGCTGTGCTCTGACTCCGAAAATGCCGGTCTCGGCGCTCATTTTTCCGTTCCGGCTCTGTAGCCGGAAAAGTTCCCGATAATGCAGAGCGCCGCGCCGGTTCGGCCTGTTTGGACAGTGCGTTCTGCTTCGGCGTGCCAGATCGCCCCGCCGATCGAGGCGTACCGGATGGGGCAATGTCCAACGCATCCGTTGTCGTGTGCACTTCATGATGTATCTCTGCGGATACAGCCGCTTCCCTTTGAGATTGATCCTGTTTTCTCTCCTGCGCCTGCTGAAAATGCTTTTTATATTTCATCCGCCGAAACTGTTGTTTGGCGCGTACCATCGGCCGAGATTCCGGCTGTATTGGACTGTCATCGAAATGCGCATCCTCTTTGTGCGTATGCGGTGAATTGCGCCGGTCAAATCGTTCCTTTGCCGCCTGCTTTCCAACCCGAAAAGCGGTGCGGCTGCTCAGCCGCGCCGCTCTCTCGGCAGAGGTTTCAAATTTTTGCACGGTTTCCTGTACCGGCGTATCGCGCAGCTCCACATCCTTATCTAGCTCCCGTTTCATCATTTTGCGGCGTAATGCCTGCTGCTGGAGCGTTTTCACCGCTTGTTTGGGAAGTGTATAGACATGTTTTCGTTCCCGCGCTTTGGGGCGTGTCCGAATTTCTCTCATATGTGATAGCCCTGCACACCATTTCGTTTGTGATAGCGCTGCTTGGTTCGTTCCATGTCCCAGCTGGCGTGTTCTACACTGCTGCAATTCAGGCAGCTCTCAAACAACCGCTGTTCGGTCTTGTCCGGATTGACCACATAGCTGATGGTTCCATCCAGCGAAGTCTTTTCTTCATTGGCGGCATATTGTACCGTCTTCTGAAATGTACTGTGGATGGCAAACACCTTTGTGATTGCCATATTAAAACTCCTTGAGCTTTTCCCAAATCTGTGCCTGCATATCTGCGATGAGCTGTAAGGTCTCTTCCCGAATCGGCTCACCGCTGTTCATGCGCCGTGTGATCTGGTTGATGTTGTTCGCAATGCCTGAAGTCTGTCGCAGCAGTTCTGCCCATTCCTCTTTGGGACGTGGCTTCATCTGCACACCCAGAATCACATTTCGGACAAACGGCTCGATCTTCAACCCAGCCAGCTCCGCCTGTTCCAGCAGATGATCTCGTTCGGCATCCGTCAGCCGGACGGTGATTTTTCGTTCTCTTAGTTTCAAGTGATATTCCTCCAATCGGGGTCTTAGGGAACTCCCTAACAAGCGGCGCGGTTCGGTCACGAACGGCGTTTATTCCGCAAAATGCCGTCATTTTGCTATGCTTGCCAGAAAATTCGGTGCGGACACAGCCGCTCCGAATACCATGCCGCCTGCGGCTCATCGTTCCGGCTCATCCCTTACCCTTGGTCGGGGAGCAATGCCTTTCTGACGCATCAGCCATTCGTTGTAGTCCTTGCCCTGATTGGGAAATTCCACGGTTACGGGACGATCCCTGACAGCTTGTGAAATGGCGCTGGCAGCACCGCGCCCAATCGCATCATTGTCCAGCCGCAGTACGATTTCCTGCACCTCCGGATGCCGGTTCAGATAGCCTTGCAGCGCCATTGGAATTTCCGGCGCCTTATACGGACTGGACTGATACACGCCGCCGAGAGAAAGAATGCTTTCCTGCCGCCAGTCGCTGCCCTGCATCTTCACCTGTGTCAGATAGGAGAGGGCGTCAATCGCACACTCGAATACATTCAGCTTGTCGCCACCCTGTCCGGTGATGGAAAAACAGAACTGCTTATTGCTGCCTGCAACATCCCGCTTAAAGCTGCTGTGTGAGAGGGAGCTGCGCAGCGTGGCATAGCGTGGTTTCTTTCCCTCGTAGCCGACAAACACCGCGTTGTGATGTTCGGCAGACTCATATAGAAGCCCATGCTGAAAACAGTAATCCAGCACAGCGATATCAATGCCACGCGACAGCAGATAGGCCGTCACACGGCGATTGTTCAAATATCGCTCCGGCAGCAGGAATTCCGTTTGGGTGTCCTTTTCTTTTCGCTGCGCCTGTGTCTGCTTTGGTTGGGAATCTAAAAAGCCGCACTGCTCATTGATGAGCTGTACGGCATCCGGAAATTTCATTTGTTCAACTTTGATCAGATAGTCCAGCGCATTGACGCCGCCCATCTTACCATGAGACCACCAGCACCACTTCCCGTTGGACAGCTTCAGGCTGTCATGGCTGCGGAGCTTGTAGGTTCCGTGACCGGTGGGGATCAGCTCGTCCGGTCGATAGCGCTGTAAGAAAGTCAGCAGGTCAGGTTGTCGGGCGCGTTCAATCTGCGCTCTGGTTGCATAAGACATCGTATCAACTCCTTTGAGATAGAAAAAGCGCAGACATTTCTGCCTGCGCTTTGAAAAAGAAACTCTATTTTATTGAAGCAGCCACTGATAATCCTGTCGTCCGTCTACCACATACTCAATATAGACCCGCTCACCCTTGATTTGATAGATTAACAGATACCGTTTCGCAAATATCATTTTACGGTATTTCTCTGTTGTAAAAATCTCTGATCTCAGGATTGGGTTGCGATACGGAAACTTTTTCAGGGAATCCGCAGCTGTGCGAAATTCACTAACCAGCTTATTTGCCAGTCCGTCCTCTAATCGTGCCACAAATACCGCTTGCTCTACCAGCTGTTTTGCCGCTCGCTTGGAAATAATGACCTGATAGGTGCTTTCAAGCTCCGGCATGGCACACCTCCCGTATGGCTTGTTCCATCATAGAAGTAACTTCATCGACGGAATAGTCTGGTGCGCCATGTATCCGATCTTCTTCAATGACCAGCAGTTCTTCCCTCAGCTTGAGCATCTTCTCACGCTTTGAAAACGAATCAATATCCATTACCACAAGATCACCCTCGCCGTTTTTAGTCAGATATACCGGCTCCCCAGTCGATTTGCAAAGTTCGGCAATTTCATTATAATTCTGACGAATACTGGCGCTTGGTTTGATGTTCATAATCCGCACCCCCTGTATAGCTGTATTATAATTATATTATACCCGAATTTGACTATATTGCAACAGCCTTTCATATCCAATTACCGACTCTTTTCTTTTTGCATTCGCATCCTCGCAGCATAATCCTTGACGCAAAACCGTTCCATATAGGCATTTTCACTTGGCATCCGGCTACTCAGGTCTATACCCTCTAAACGCCTGTCCTGTAAATCAAGCACCTGTTCGACCGGGATAAACCGCAGCTTTGCCGCCGTTTTCAGATTGCCGTCAAAAACGCCTGTCGGCGTGTGAAAACAGCGGTCCCCACATACCCAGAGGATTTTTGTTCCTTTGGGAAGCTCCCCAAAGGGCTGCTTGAGCACCACAATGGACAGCGGTTCCACGCTTGCTGTTCGATAGTAACCACTGCGCGCCGCTTGATCGTATGCACGGATCAGCTTTGAAAAACACCATTGCGGCTGCACCACCAGCCAGCTCTCCTGATATCCCATCTTGTCATCATCTCTCCATCTGACTGCGCTTTGGTGCAGGCTTTTGCCTGCCGCGCTCCTGCTCAATCAAAAGTTCAAACGCATAGTTCACCAGACAGGGATGCGTGTTGGTTTGAAATTCTGCAAAGGGATCTCGCTTCGTGGTGATATGGTAATCGAGCTTACCAGCTTCCCGCTTTGAGGTGGCAGAATACCGCGCATCCCAATCCGCACGCTGCACCGTATACCCCAGCAGATATTTGCAGCGGTCATGCCCAAACGCCTGTGTCCACTGTTCTACAAACTCCCGCATAACCCGTCTTTCATTCGCCTCGCTGATCCCGTCTTCAAACGCCTTCATGCAAGCGCTGTCCCGTTTTCGACTGGCGCGGAGCAGATGCAATTCTCCGCGCTCCTGCGCCTCTGGATACAGTCCTGCATAACGCGGTGTCTGCGGATCGGAATATAACATTTCAGCCCGATGCTGCAACCGGTCATCCACATAATTCTGCACAGAGGCGCGCAGCTCCTCCATATACTGATCCTCTGTGGAGATCCATTCTTCATACAGCACCTGTAAAGGATGCTCCAGACTGGTCAACACCTCCAGTTCATACGGCGTAAATTCTGCATCCTCTAAAATCATCACGATATCCTGCTTGCATACGACCTGATAGGCGCTGCTGATGATCTCCTGCGGTGGCTTGGTCTTCAAGTCCTCCAGATAGGTATTCAGCTCGTCCAGCGCGGTATCGTAAAGCTGTTGGGACAGCTTGCTCGTGTCGTTCATCGCTCCAATTCCTCCTTACGCTTTGTTTTTTCTTCCTGCTCCGGCACAGGCGCTCTGTTGTCCATATTAAGAAGTGCGTTCAGTTCTTCCAGTCTGGCAGTCTTGGTTTTAAGCTCCTCCTCACGAGGGAACGGTTTCTGCACCTCCACTCTGGCAGTTTTCAGCTGACCTTGCAGGTCAGACAGGTGTTCCCGGCAGGTCTGCTCCTTCACTGGCAGCATGTCCAGCGCATTGTCCATGCGTTGGATATTGCCGAACACGTCCGTCCCCAGCGTTACCGTGTGCCGCAGCTGACCGATCATCGCCAGCCGGTACTCTTGTGAAAAGCTGTCAAAGGATAGTTCCAGCGTTAGCCCACGATAGACGCCTATTTGCACCGGATCGGGTGTGAGCATATTCTGACACAGACTCAGCAGCGCCGCGCCTGCTTCCTTCTTTTCGGCATAGGTGACGCCCGCCAGCATCATCGGTGCAAAACCATCGGCATTGGGGTGGGTCTGTTCCTTAAGCAGGATGGCGGTATCATCGTCCATGTCACGCACGATTGCGGGTATCTCAGTTTTTCCCGCCAGCAGACTGGCATGATGACGGCGGTGTCCAGACACGATTTGAAAAGTGCCGTCATTTTGTGGACGTACCAGAATCGGAACCAACACGCCCCGTTCTCGAATACTCTCCACGGTCTCAAGCATTTTGTCATCGTCCAGCACCTTGAATGGATGGTTGGGGAAGGGAACCAGTTGATCCAGTAGCAGGCTTTGCACACGCTCCTGTGCATCTGCCTGTCGCTCTGCATCGGTCTTAAACAGGTCATCGTAGCTGGCGATCTGAATGTTTTTCGCGGCACTTTTCATGGCTCAGCACCTCCTTTGTAAATTGCTCATAAGCTTTCGCCACTGCGCTGCGGGGTTCGAAGCTGAATATGCTGGCACCCTCTGCGCTCATTTCCGCTGCCTTGATGCCGCGTGGGATTTCGGTATCATACACGCGGATCGCTTTGCCATAGGCATCCCGCACCAGCTGGCTGATTTCCTTGGAGAAGTTCGTGCGGCTCTCTACCATCGTAATCAGGATGCCGCTGATCTTCAGATTGGCGTTCAGCTGGCGCTGCACCTTGCTTACCGTGCGGAGCAGCTGTTCCAAGCCTTTCACGGGCAGGTAATGCGACTGCACCGGAATAATGACCCGATCTGCCGCAGTCAGGGCATTGAGCGTTAACATCCCGAGTGACGGGCTGCAATCCACAAGGATATAGTCATACTGCCGCTTGACCTCATTCAAATAGGTTCTAAGTACGGTTTCGCGGCTCATGGTATTCACCAGAGAGACCTCCAGACCGGACAGCTCGATATTCGCCGGCAAGAGGTCCATTCCTTCTTTGTGGTGCAGGATACCGTCCTGCGGCTCAATCGGCTGGTCTGAGATGATGCGTTCCAGTACGGTGGCCAGCGTTGGGGAAAGCTCATCTGGCTGCTGCCATCCCAGCATTTCAGTCAAATTCGCCTGACTGTCTGCGTCGATGAGCAGTACCCGCTTTCCCTGCCGCACCAGTCCTGCACCCAGATTGACCGCCGTCGTACTTTTCCCAACACCGCCCTTCTGGTTTACGATTGCTATGGTCTGCATGAGGTATTCTTCCTTCCTTTCTTTCTGATTTTGCGCATAAAAAAAGCGGAGCATTTCAAACAAATGAAATACTCCGCAATCACTGCTTATAAACTTGTCGTATATTTAACTATTACGTTTCACCGAAGCGAAATGCTGCCGTCAGCGCATTTTCTGCGGCACTGGACATCTTTTCTGTGATATGGGTATAGTATCGCAGCGTAAATTCCAGCTTGGAATGTCCCAACATTTCCTGCACATAACGAGGGTTCAGTCCATTCTCTGCCAGCACTGTGGCATAGGTATGTCTGAGGTTGTGAAATTTGAAGTGGATACCCAAATCTTTTTTGATGATACGGGCGAGGAACTTGGCTCCATTGGTGGTCAACATTTCTCCGTTTGCTTTTACATTGATGAAGTCAGGAACTTCAATCAATTTTTCTTTCCTTGGATCACGCCGGTCAGTCACAAAATTGCGTTTGTATCCTGCGCCACACAGCTTTCGCTCCGCTTCTTGCTGCATTTTCATATCCGCAAGGTATTGCGCAAATTCCGCTGTAATATTCACAGAGCGATAAGAATTGACTGTTTTCAGCGGTGCAAAGCACCATTTCTTATCTTGATACAAAAGCTGCTTACAGACTTTGATTTTCTTTTTCTCAAAATCTATGTCTGCCCACGTAAGCGCAAAGCACTCGCTCTCCCGTAACCCCGCCTGCAAACCGATTTGGAATGCGATTTTGGAACGCGTGCTCTCGATGCGTTGCACCATTTTCTCTAGTTCTTCTTTGGTATAGGTAACGATATCTCCAACATGTCGAGGATCAGGCGGAGGGGGGACAATATCCATGACATTCTTCTTTGTATATTTGTGCTCATGGGCATAACGCAGGACTACGTTGAAAAATTTGTAGAACCCTTTCACATATTCCTCACTGTACTTTTGACGTTTCAGGTTGAGAAAATCAATAATCATCGTGTCTGAAATTTTGTAGACATATAATGGACCAAACGGCTCTTTAATATGGTTTCGATAAAGTGAATCATACTTTTTGAGCGTTGCATACGCTCGAGTTGCTTTGCCCTCTCGTTCGATGAACTCCTCATAGACGGTATGGAAAGAAATTTTTTTGTTCTCCACATAATCACCAGTATTGTTCAGATGATAGAGCGCGTCCTGCATTGCTTTTACAGCTTCGCGTTCTGTCTTAAATCCGCCTTTCTCGACCTGCTTGCGTTTGCCATCTACAAAGCCCAAATCAATGCGATAGGACCACGCGTTGTTGTACCGTTTTCGCACGCTGCCTTTCATGCCATGCCTTCTCCTTTGAATTGAATTTCTAAGTAGAGTATAGCAGTCGAAAGGGATGACAGCAAAAAACAGCCCACATATTTTCGCCTGATAAAGAGGGCGCAAACCCGCATGACATCTAGCTTTTCAGGTGTTTTGTGGGCTGTGGGCAGAAATTTTGCCTGTATAATCGAAACCGCCCACAAACTGCCCACAGATTTTGCCGAGCCAGCATATAGACGAAAAAATGCGGTTCACACTTTCATGTGAACCGCATTTCTGTTACTGCGTATCTTTTGTTCTGATTTCCGCTTGTGATAATGGTTTTTCACCATTATCACAGTGTATCTCAGCACGGATATATAGGCTTTTCGATTAAGCGAAGTAGCGCTTCAGCAGGCCTTCGAAAGCCTTGCCGTGACGGGCCTCGTCGCGGGCCATCTCATGCACGGTGTCGTGGATGGCATCGAGATTGTGCTGCTTCGCGAGCTTCGCCAGCTCGAACTTGCCGGCGGTAGCGCCGTTCTCAGCGTCTACGCGCATCTCCAGGTTCTTCTTGGTGGAGTCGGTAACGACTTCGCCCAGCAGCTCTGCAAACTTGGAAGCATGCTCAGCCTCTTCGAACGCAGCCTTCTCCCAGTACAGGCCGATTTCCGGATAACCCTCGCGGTGTGCAACGCGCGCCATCGCCAGATACATACCAACCTCGGTGCACTCGCCCTCAAAGTTCATGCGCAGGCCATCGATGATCTCCTGCGGCGCGCCCTGTGCAACGCCTACTACATGCTCAGCAGCCCAAGTTCTCTCGCCTACCTGCTCCTTAAACTTCTCAGCCGGAGCGTGGCAGATCGGGCACTCAGCCGGAGCTGCGTCGCCTTCATGTACATAACCGCATACGGTGCAAACAAACTTCTTCATGATTTTTTCCTCCTAATTGATCCTTTTTTATTTTTGTGACGGAAGGAAGCGATCCATCGTAATGGAACAAAGCTCATCCCGCAGCGACCGGTTGATCTCTGCAAAGACGCGATGGAAATCACATTCCTTTCGGTTGCCAACGCGAGTGCACTGGAATTCATTGGCCAGACAATGGTTGATTGCGATCGGCCCGTCGATACACTCAATAATTTCGCCCAAAGTAATTTCGGAAGGGGCGCGGTTCAGCTCATATCCTCCGGCAACGCCCTTGTAGGACTTGGTGATACCGGACTGGGTCAGCTTACGCAAAATTTTCAGCGCAAATCGGAGCGTTACACCGGCCGATTCGGAGATATCCTTTGCACATTGTTTGCCGCCGGCCAGAGCCAGACAATACGTCACACGAATTGCATAATCCGCTTCATGTGTGATTCTCAACTCGTTCCTCCCTTTCTCTAATTGGAACATCTTCAGTATACTATTGTTCCGCAGGATTGTCAACAGGTTTTTATAAAAATAAATAATATTTTTTATTTAGTATTTATTATCAATAGTGTCGGGCATTTTCTGACTGCTCCCCTATTATCTATACTTGACAAAGTCAGTATATCATACCGCCGCAGCCTTGTCCATGACCCATTTTGGATTCTTCCTATCCCGCTTCCCGTGTGCAGCATTGCAACATCACCGCTGACCTCTTGCGCCCACAGCAGCCGCTGCGCTATACTTTTTCTGAAAACGATGTCCTTCCAACCGAACCAAATCCTCCGCGTCTGCATCTAATCATTGAAAGCACAAAACGGCGGCCGCCAAACGCTTTCGGAAAGGAACAGCGTCCATGATGGATCAAGCAACTTTTACCGCAGCAGTGCTCGATGCAGAGCCCACGCTCTACCGCATCGCCAAAACCATGCTGCACCACGAGCAGGACTGTGCGGACGCCGCGCAGCAGGCCATCCTGCGCGCGTGGGAACAGCTCCCGTCGCTTCGGCAGGCGCAGTATTTCAGAACATGGCTGATCCGTATTCTGATCAACGAATGCCACGCGATCCTGCGCAGGCGGCAGCGCCTCGCCCCCTACGAACCGGCGCAGGCCGAAGCCATACCTGCCCCGGCGGACGAGGATCATAGCGACCTGTACAGCGCCCTTGCCGCACTGGATGAAAAATACCGTTTGCCGGTCGTTCTGTATTATTGGGAGGGCTTCAAAACCCGCGAGATCGCCGCGCTGCTGCGCATCCCCGAGGGGACTGTCAAAAGCCGGCTGAACGCCGCCCGCAGCCAACTTCGCACCGCACTGGAAGGAGCGTGCTTTGCATGAGAAACGATCACCACTTTCCCCCGATGACCGAGGACTTTGACCGCCGCGTGCGCCAAACGCTGGAGCACCTGCCCGCACAGCCGCGCAAGGCACAGCGTGCCCCGCTGCGGCGCATCCTGTCGGTCGGGATCGCCGCCGCACTGTGCATCGGCGGCACGGCATTTGCCGCAAGCGACCTGCCCGTGGCCATCGGCCGGACATTCACCCTTCTGCTGCACGGCGAAGACGCGCAGCTTTTGCAGGACTACACTATCACCCCCGAACCGGGTACGATGACCGATGAAAACGACAAATACCGGATGACGGTCGAGTCCGTGCTGTTTGACGAAAGCGCGGGCGCGGGCATCATCAGCCTGCATCTGCAAAACAAGACCGGCGACGGCGTGATACCGTTTGACGCCAGTGAAGTACTGGCAACGTACAAAAAACCGGACATTGTCTGGGGCAATCTCTCGGAATGTGTCAGTGTCAAGGACGGGCAATATAACTTCAGCGTGATCTACGGCGATGACCTCGGCTTTGCCGGCGGCCGGTTCTATCTGGATCAAAGCCGCTCGACCGAAAATGACTATTATATAGTAGGTACGCTCATCCCAGGCAGCGATTACACGCCGGGCATGCCGCTTCGCCTTGTTGCACAGGAGCAAGGCAAATGGCAGCTCTGGGGCGACGGCAGCTCGGAAACCGCTTTGATTGTGCTGGATGTGGCTCTGCCAGAATTTGAGCAGATGCCCTATTATCAAACATCTGACGGCGCGGTCACACTCTCGCAGATCGGGCTGCGCGTTACAACACCGCTGTCAGATGAAGTGTTGGTCGACCGCATCCGGCACATTGCCGTCAAAATGAAGGACGGCACCGAACAGGTCGTGCTGGATAAGGAGAGCAATACCGACCAAACGCTGTACTCCATGGGCTTTGGCCGGGACGCGGGATATGACAGCGATACCTCGGTTTACGTCCTTGCCCGCACCTTTGACCTGACACAAGTGCAGGCCGTCGTGCTGGACGGCACGGAATATCCGCTCAGTTAACCGTTTTCCCCCGCAAACAGCAAAAAGGCCGGAAACAATTCCGGTCTTTTTGTCTGTCATCGCAGTTTTAAGCAGCTTTAATACGTAAATATCTGCGCCCAGTAAGGCGTGCCGTTTACCCACACATAGCCCGTGCCGACCGCCGTATACCGCGGATGCAGGATGTTGGCCCGATGGCTGGGCGAACGCATCCACGCGCTGACCACCTGCTGCGGGGTGGACTGCCCGTAGGCAATGTTTTCGCCCGCGCCGCGGTATGAAATAGCACGCTCTGCCAGCACCGTGGCAAAGGATGCGCCGTTCGGCCGGGTATGGGAAAACCGCTGCGCCGACTCACGCGCACGCACCTGCGCGGCGCCGTTCAAGTCCTGCCGCACCGTCAGCCGGGGCAGACCGCGCACCGCGCGTTCCCGGTTGATGCGTTCTGCGGTCTGTGCGGCGAAATCCTGCCGTGCCGCATCTGCCTGCTGCACATAAACTGCGTCCGGCGGCTGCACGGCCGCAGCCTGTACCGCACCGGCGGGATGTACCGTCAGGCCGAGCGCAAGCAGCACCGGCAATAGTTTCTTGATCTGCATACTTTTCTGCCTCCCTGGTTTTTACCGAGCAAAACGGTATGTTTTGCTCGTATCACCAGTATAACGGCCTTTGTAACCGTTTTGCAATGGGAATCCATCCCTTGCCTGCCGAAAAGCAGCATATACCGCCGCAAAGCACCAGTTTTCGGATGAAATACCGGATTTTATCCCCGCTTTACAATCTCATACTGCGTATTCAGCACCAGCCAGAGCTGAGGGAAATACCGCATGATATTCCATACGCTGATACCGTGCAGACGGTACTCCCCCGCCAGCATCAGCTTGGCGCGGATGGAACGCGCATCCTCAAACCAGACCGCGTGCTCCGCATGGTCGCGCCAGTAATGGTAATACGGTGACTGCGCCGTGTCGTCAAAACCGATGGGCGCCCCCACCTGCACTGCCTGTTCGACCGCCTGCACGTTGCCGAGACTACGTGCCCGGGACTGCCCCTTGATATAGGGCAGTGTCCAGTCATACCCGTAATTGGGAATGCCGAGCAGCAGCTTTTCCGGCGGGATGACCGATGCTGCAAACCGTACCACCTGTGCCACCTTGTCGATCGGTGCGACCGCCATCGGTTCGGACAGTGCATATCCCCATTCATACGTCATCAAAAGGGCCAGGTCTGCGGCTGCGCCGAGAGCGCGGTAATCGTGCGCCTCATACAGCAGCCCCTGCTGTGCCGCTGAGGTTTTGGGTGCCAGCGCAACCAGCACGGTCAACCCCTCCGGTTCCAACCGGGCGCGCACCTCGCGGATGAACGAAGCGTAAGCCGCCGCATCCTCGGGCGGGATATACTCAAAATCCACATCCACCCCCGCAAAGCCCTGTGCCGAAAGCGTTTGCTGCAAACTGTCCAGCAGCCCGCGGCGGGCGGCGGGATCATGCAGCAGACGGTGCGCCCGCTCGCTTGAAAACGCGCCATCCTCCCCCAGTGTCGTCAGCACAAGCAACGGCTGCGCCCCATACTGCCGCGCCAAACGTGTTAGCTGCCCGGCCTGCTGCGGCAGAATGCGTCCTGTTTCATCAAACCCATAGGAAAACACCGATAAGTATGTCAGATAAGGCAGCGTGCGGCGCAGTACGCGCACATCGATCCCCGGATAAGCATAGCCGTTCACGGCAAACGTGCCCAGCTTGTTCCCATAGGACAGCACCAGCGGCTGCCCCGGCCGGATCTGTTCCTGCCCGCCGAGCTGCGGATTATTTTGCAGCAGCTGCAAAACCGTCATCCCTTCCCGCGCGGCGATGGCCGTCAGGGTATCCCCGCGGCGCACCGTATAGGTGCGGACGGGCTGCGGGATCACGATCGTCTGCCCCGGCGTTAACCGAAACGGCTCGTGCAGATCGTTTTGCGCAATCAGGAATGGCAGCGAAGTTCCGTGCATCTGTGCGATGCGGTACAGGGAATCCCCCGGCTGAACGACATGAATCTCCATGCAAAAACCACCTTTCCCTGCAATCTATGCCGGACGGTGCGGTTTTGTCAACAGCGGCGCAGGATATTCTGCCCGCATACAACGATCCCCCGTCCGGCACAAGCCGAACGGGGGCAACAGAGAGGAAGATTATTTTTTTGTCTGCGGAGGCGCTTTGTGATGACAGCCGCAGCCACTGCAGCCCGCGCAGCCGCCGCTGCAGCCGCCCGACTTGGAACGGCGTACCATTGAACGAACCGCCAATCCCAAAACCACCGCCAGCAGCGATGCAACAATCCAAGTAGCCATAGAGCTTCCGCCTCCTTTCTCAATCATCTGTCAGGAATTTGCCTGTACGCTCATGCGGTGCGCTTCCACACCGTTCCGGGAAACCGACGGCTTGCGCAGCAGCAGGTACAGCATCAAAGCCAGCACCGCGAGCGCGGCCACCGTACCAAGGCCGAACGACAGCTCTCCTGTGACCAGCCCGCCGAACTGGTTGACCATCAGCGCAATGCCGTAAGCGAACACACACATATAACCAATGGCAAAAACCGTCCACTTTGCGTTGTTCATCTCGCGCTTGATCGCTCCCATCGCTGCAAAGCAGGGCGCGCACAGCAGATTAAAGCACATGAACGAGAACGCCGTGACCTGTGTGAAAGAAGAGGCCAGCAGGCTCCAAATTTCCGCGCCATCCTCTGCCACCTCGGCAAAGCCCAATGTCTGTCCAAAGGTTGCCACCACATTTTCCTTCGCGATCAGCCCGGTAACGGTCGCCACAGCGTTTTCCCACGTGCCCCAACCGAGCGGAGCGAACAGGGGAGCAACCGCATTGCCGATTGCTGCCAGCACACTGTTGTTGATCTCGCTGACGGCACCGAATGCACCGTTTTCCCAGCCGTAGCTGAGCAGGAACCACAGCACCACACTGGACAGCAGGATAACCGTACCCGCCTTTTTGATAAAGGACGAGCCACGCTCCCACATGGAGCGGAGCACATTGCCCGCCGTCGGCACATGGTACGCCGGCAGCTCCATCACGAACGGCGCCGGTTCTCCTGCAAACGCGCGGAACTTTTTCAGCATGATACCGGACAGCACGATTGCCAGCACGCCGATCACATAGGCCGAAAACGCTACCCAGCCCGCGTTGTCAAACAGCGCGCCTGCAAACAGGGCGATGATCGGCAGCTTGGCACTGCACGGAATAAAGGTCGTGGTCACGATCGTCATGCGCCGGTCGCGCTCCTGCTCGATCGTGCGTGAAGCCATAATGCCCGGCACACCGCAGCCTGTGCCGATCAGCATCGGGATAAACGACTTGCCTGACAGGCCGAACTTGCGGAACACGCGATCCATGATAAAGGCCACGCGCGCCATATAACCGCAGTCCTCCAAAATGGCGAGGAAGAAAAACAGAACCAGAATCTGCGGCACAAAGCCCAGCACCGCGCCGACACCAGCCACGATGCCATCCATGATCAGGCTGTACAGCCAGTCCGCAATGCCAAGTCCCGCCAGCGCATTGCCCAACAACACCGGAATGCCCGGCACCCAGATGCCGAAATCCGCCGGATCGGGTGCTTCGGCAGCCAGCGTCCGCTCGAACACCGACAGGCTGACCGGCTCGGTCACAACTGCGCCGGTCTTTTCGTCTTCAAACACAGCCGTACCGACCACTGCTGCTGCCGCAGGATCTGCCGCCAATACCGCACCGGCCTGCGCCGCGGCTGCCGCATCCGGCTCCTCCGCCGCAAGCTGTTCGGTCAGTGCAGAAACATCCAGCCCTGCCGTTTCCGCAGCCTCCAGCCATGCGTCACGGCGGGTCACATCATCCTCATAGGCGGCAGCGGCATCCTCATACGCCCCGGCGCCATAGCCCGCCAGATGCCAGCCTTCCCCGAACACACCGTCATTGGCCCAATCGGTCAGCACCGTGCCCACCGTGGTCACAGATACATAATACACCAAAAACATAACCAGTGCAAAGATCGGCAGCGCCAAAAAGCGGTTGGTCACAATATGGTCGATCCGGTCGGACAGTGTCATGCCGGTCTGCTTTTTCTGTACGCAGGGCTTTACCACCTGTGCAATGTACTGATACCGGGCGTCCGTAATAATGGATTCCGCATCATCATCCAAGGTTTCCTCCACCGCCGCAACGAGGGTTTCCAACTTTTCGCGCGCATCTGCGCCGAAGCGGAATCGGGCGAGCACCTTTTCATCGCGCTCAAACAGCTTCACCGCAAACCACCGGCGCTGCGCCGGCTCCGTCACATCCCGGATCATGCACTCGATCTGCGTCAGCGCGTTTTCGATGCACGCCTCAAACCGGTGCACCTGCGGTACGCTGCCGTCCTGTGCGGCCTGCTTCGCCGTTTCGACCAGTTCGCGCACGCCCTTGCCCTTGAGCGCCGTGGTTTCCACCACCGGCACGCCAAGCCGGGCGGAAAGCTGCGCGGTATCGATCACATCGCCGCGCTTGGCGACAATATCCATCATATTCAGCGCAACAACCACCGGCAGCCCCATTTCGAGCAGCTGCGTGGTCAAATACAGATTGCGTTCGATATTCGAAGCATCTACCAGATTGATCACCGCATCCGGCTGTTCATTCACCAGAAAATCCCGCGTGACGACCTCTTCCAGCGTATACGGCGAAAGCGAATAGATACCCGGCAGGTCAGTGATCAGAACGGTTTTATCCGCCCTGCACCGGCCCTCCTTTTTCTCCACAGTCACGCCCGGCCAGTTGCCGACATACTGCGCTGCACCGGTCAATTCATTAAACATGGTGGTCTTGCCGCAATTCGGATTGCCGGCAAGCGCCAAACGGATGGACATTGTATTTCCCCTTTCCTCGAATTAGCTTTCGCTAACTTGTCTGCAAAAAAAATTTACTCTACCAAAATATAAACCGCATCCGCCTTGCGCAGCGAAAGCTCATAGCCGCGCACCGTCACCTCAATCGGATCACCAAGCGGTGCGACCTTACGAACAAATACTTCCGCGCCGCGCGTAATGCCCATATCCATGATTCGCCGCCGCGTTGCGCCTTCTCCCCCGACCTTGCGCACCGTAACCGTTGTGCCGCAGGGTGTATCCTTCAGATTGTTCATCTATACCCGTTCCCCTTTCAAACCATAATGCGCGATGCCATCTGCTGGGAAAGCGCCACGCGTGTATCCTTTACCGAAACAATCAGGTTGCCCGCCAGTGAGGACACCACAGCAACCTTTGCACCCTCTACAAAGCCGAGATTATGTAAAAACTGCCGGGTTTGATCCTTTCCCCGGATCATCCTGATTTCGGTTTCCACACCGGGATCCATCAATGTAAGCGGCATAATATCGATCCTCTCCTTTTATGTTCCTTCCGGTGGCAGCACCCACCAGTTAGGCGTATCTAACTTCTTAGCGTTTGAAGTTTACCACCGCTAACTCCATTTTGTCAAGCACTTTGTTACAACTTTGTCATATCGCACAAGCGCACTTCGGTTAGACGCTGCTAATTTGTATACCCATTCCCATACGCAGACAAGGAGGAAGCCCGCAGCCGTTGTTCCGATCGGCTGCGGGCCGGGCTGTGATCCAAACCCATGCCGGTTCAGACCGCCCTTCCCCTGTTCGATGCAGGGGGACAAGAAAGGATCATTGTATCATAACCGCCTTACGGCGGGAATGACCGAAAATGTTATGGGGATGGCTCGATCCGTCAACTGCGATCCATACACTGTCATGATGCGGCGAACACTTGCAGCAGCGTCTCCCCCTGTTCCACACGCCGGGTCACCGCGCGGCACACGCGCGAAAGGCGTTCAAACAGGCGGGTCGCTTCCTCTGCGTCCCCGTATACCTTCCAATAGCCGCTCAGCTTACAGCCGCGGCCGCCGTAACGGACAAAGCCCATCACATCTTCCACCGGATAGCCAAGAAACAAACCGATCTCATGCGGAAACCCATCCGAGGCTGCCATACGGCAGCGCAGCCGGCACAGCAATGCCTCCATCGTTTGTCCTTCCGCATAGCCGAAATACCGCAGCGCACGCTGCACACCCGGCTCTGCCAAACGCTGCGCCAACCGCTGCTGCTGATACACCAGCAGCAGATATCTGCCGCCGCAGCTGCACAGAATTTCAAACCGCATCCCGCGGCACGCAAACGCCTTGCGATATGCCAGCAGCCGGTACGGCAAATCCGGATACCGTGCACGGTCGCACGATACCAGGTTCGCCGGTTTGATCCCCGCCAAAGCCGGAGAGCAATATGCCGCCAGCAGACGATCCAGCCCTTGGTTCTGATACTCCATCGGAACACACACCTCCTGCCGGATATTGTCCCTCTGCCGGCGCTGATTATCCCTTGCGGTGGGGCAAACGGAAAAAAACAGAAAAACACCTTTGCCCGCGCCGGTACGTCTTTTGCGCCGTTTGGTAAGCCTTGGCTAACCTGCATATAGGTTAGCATACGCTAACCGAATTGTCAAGCACTTTTTCGAAAAAATACATCCGGTGGGATATTCCCACCGGATGCCGTTTGATGAAGCCCACTATTGTACTGCCGTGCGCAACAGGCGGAGAGGCAATGCCGCTATCCCCTTAAAACCACGGATCTCCTTTGCGTCTGCACGCCACAGTGCTGCCCGATATGCCGCAAAGCATCCTCCACTGCCGGTCTTTCCGTAGCAGCCGCTTATACCATGCGGAGCAGCGTATCCGTATCCTTGCGTTTGGGGCAGACCGGTTCCTCTGCCGGGTAGCCGATTGCGATCAGCGCTGCAACTGCTTCCCCTTCCGGTATATCGATAACCGCCCTGACCTTCTCTTCCTCGTAGATGCCCAGAATCACCGTGCCCAATCCCTGCGCGTGTGCCGCCAGACAAAAGGTCTGCGCGGCGATCCCTGCATCAAAGGACTGCCAGTGTGTCCCCTGCGAGGTGGAAAACGATCCGTCCCGCTCATAACCCGAGCGCTCTGTGCGCATGGTCAGCACCACCAACGCCGGTGCGTTGGACGCAGTTTTCTGATTGAATGCAAAATCCATCATGCACTCATCCGCCAGCCACTGCTTGCAAGCCGGATCGGTCACCAGCGTATACCGCGCAATCTGCGTATTTTTCCAGCTCGGCGCAAAGGCCGCTGCCGCTACGATCGGCTCCACTTCTTCTTTCGTAACCGGCTGTTCGGTAAAACGCCGCACGCTGCGGCGCGTTTTGATGCATTCCAGTGCTTCCATGACCGTCTGCTCCTTTGATACGTGATTTGCTCTTATTGTAGCAAAGCAGGCAGGATCACACAACCCATTTCTGCCAAAAACATCACCAAAAGATGCTCATTATATATTACTGTCCTGCATCACCTTAACAGAAAACCGCCGGGTACGCGGGCCGTCAAACTCACAGAAATACACGCCCTGCCAAGTGCCGAGCAGCGGCCGTCCGTCCTCGATCAGTACGATCTGGCTTGCCCCTACACAGCTCGACTTGAGGTGTGCTGCGGAATTCCCCTCCCCGTGGCGGAACGCCGCCCGGTCCGGAAAGGCTTCGCGCAGCCCGAGCAGTAAATCGTGCTGCACATCCGGATCGGCATTTTCATTGATCGTGATGCCCGCCGTGGTATGCGGGCAGTACACCGCCGCAATGCCGCTCTGCACGCCGCTTTCACGGATCACCTGACAAAGCTGCGCGGTCACGTCATACATTCCCTCGTATTCGGTACGCAGGGTAAATTCTCTGGTCATCAACGGTCATTCACTCCTGTTCTCATGCAGATAGGTCGCTTCCAGATCGGACAGATGCAGCTTAACCGCGAGCGGATATTTTTCATACGCATGTGCCAGCGCGAAGCTGCCGCCGCGCACCGAATCATCAAACCCACCCATGTGCCAGCGGATCGCCATCGCCTCCTCGGTGCGCAGGCGCATAAAGCGCTCGATCAAATACACGGATTTTTCTCCATGCCCGTAAGGAAACTGGTCATCCACGGCGTAAACCGGCACCTTTTCCCACTCCCCGCGGTCGTTTTTGCGGTTGCGCAGCTCGGTTTTATAAAACCCCGCTTTGCAGAGGTCGTGCAGCAGCGAAGCAATCGTAAAACTCTCCAGATCATCCGCCGCCGGATCATAGTGCTTGGAGATCAGCACATTATATACGTTCATGCAATGATCCAGCAGTCCGCCCTCATATGCTGCATGAAAACGGGTCGAGGCGGGCGCAGTGAAAAAGTCGGTCGATTCCATCCAAGCCAGCAGCTTATCCGCCCCCGGACGGTGGATATTTTTCTGATAAGTTTCGATAAACAGCTCTTTATTGCTCATGTTGTTCCTCCATTCGGGCGCGGACCAGCGCCAGCAGGGCTTCCCGCGTATTTTCCGCCTGTTCATCCAGCACCGCGTCGAGCAGAAAATGCAGCATTTCACCCACGGCTGGACCGGACAGCCCCAGTGCGGTCAGGTCGTTGCCCTTCACCGCCAGATGGTGCAGGGAAAAGCATATATCCGCCTGCAAAACAGCCCGCAGCCGGCGTTCGGTTTCCAACAGTGCCGCCACATCCTCCGGATGCGTCCCCTGTCCGACCGCATCGCCTTTCTTCAAGACGAGCAGGTCGCGGAACCGCGCCTCCCCGATCTGGGACAGGCGGCGGCGCACCAGTTTATCATTTTCTCCCAACGGGCGGTCATGCTGCTCGACGAGCAGCAGCAGCCGATCCTGATCCGCGCCGGAAAAGCGCAGGCGGCGGGCGATCTGTTCTGCAATCGTCCGGCTGACTGCGGGATGCCCGTAAAAGTGTCCGATCCCCTGCTCATCCACCGTTTTACAGGCCGGTTTGCCGCAATCATGCAGCAGTGCCGCCCAGCGCAGCACCGGATCTGCCGGCACCTGCGCCGCCGCGCGGATGCTGTGCTCCCACACATCATACAAATGGTGCGGATTGCGCTGCGCGCAGCCGAACATCGGCGTCAGCTCGGGCAGCACCACACCGATCAGATCGGCGAACATCCGTAAAGCGCGGTGCACAAAGCGGCCGCACAACAGCCCGGTCAGCTCCCCGCGCACCCGCTCGGCCGCAATGCCGTTCAAACGGGCGGCCTGCCGCCGCATGGCAGCCGCCGTTTCCCGCTCCACCGCAAAGCCCAGCCGGGATACAAACCGGATCCCCCGCAGGATACGCAGCGCGTCCTCGGCAAAGCGCGCGTCGGGATCGCCGACGGCGCGCAGAATACCTTCCTGCAGGTCATCCAGCCCACCGTACGGGTCGCACAGGCCGCGCTGCGGATGCCATGCCATAGCTCCGATGGTAAAATCCCGCCGGGCGAGATCATCCTCCACACTGCCGACAAAGCGCACCCCATCCGGATGCCGTCCGTCCGAATAGCCGCCGTCCGTTCGGAAGGTCGTGATCTCGATCGGCCCGCCCCCGGTCAGCAGGGTCAGTGTTCCGTGCCGCAGACCGGTCTCCAGCACCCGTCCCCCTGCAAAAACCGCCTGCATCTGATCGGGACGCGCCGCGGTGCACAAATCCCAATCATGCGGCGCCGCACCGCGCAGGCTGTCGCGCACGCAGCCGCCGACCGCCCAGGTCTGGTATCCCGCTGCCTCCAGCGCTGCAACGGCGCGGGCGGCGTGCTCCGGCAGCCGCATCATTGCCCGCTCTTCTTTTCCCGCAGCTTAAACGAAGTGCCGTCCGGATTCAGCACCACGGTGTTATCCAGCTGCGCCTTGAGGCTGGCGCGGAAGCCCGCGATATATTCCGCGCGCAGCGCCTTCTGCTCGGCCTGCTCGGCAGCGTTCAGCCCTTCCGCCTTGGCTTTTTTCGCAAGCGCGTTGATGCGCGCGATTTTTTCATCGGTCATGACCGTATTCCTCCATGGAAAGTGATATGCCCTTATTATAGCAAAACGCGCCGGTAAAGTCCATGTCAATCCGGTGTGCGCGGCAGACGCCGCCGATACATTTTCTTGACCGGATTTTTCTCACGTGCTAAAATATTTTTGTCTCTATACTTTTTCCTGTAAAGGAGTTTTGCTGCTATGAAAATCGAGACCCAATGCCTGCACGCGGGCTATCAGCCGGAAAACGGCGGACCGGGCGTCATGCCGATCGTGCAGTCCACCACCTATCGTTTTGATTCAACTGCGCATATTGCAGGCCTGTTCGATATGCCGACCGAATTCATGTATTCCCGCTTTGCCAACCCCACCTGCGATGCGGTTGAAAAAAAGATCGCAGAGCTGGAAGGCGGCGTAGGCGCCATGCTGACCTCCTCGGGTCAGGCTGCTTCCCTGCTCTCCATCCTCAACCTGTGTTCAGCGGGCGACAGCTTTATCGCTGCCTCCACCATCTACGGCGGCACGATCAACCTGTTCGGCGTTACGCTCAAAAAGCTCGGTATCGAGTGCATCTGGGCGGATGCGGAAGCCGATGAAGCCGAGATCCAGAAGCTCTTTAAGCCGAACACCAAGGCTGTATTCGGTGAAACGCTTGCCAACCCGGCGCTCACCGTGTTCGATATCGAAAAGTGGGCGGACATCGCGCACAAAAACGGCGTGCCGCTGATTGTGGACAACACCTTTGCGACCCCGATCCTGTGCCGTCCGATTGCATTCGGCGCGGATATCATCATCCACTCGACCACCAAATACATGGACGGCCATGCCGTGCAGGGCGGCGGCGTTATCGTGGACGGCGGCAAATTCGACTGGGCCGCTTCGGGCAAATTCCCGGATTTCACCGAGCCGGATGAAAGCTACCACGGCGTTACCTACACCCGTGACTTCGGCGCGATGGCCTACATCATCAAAGCACGTATGCAGCTCATGCGCGACTTCGGCTGCTATCCGGCCGCCCATTCGGCCTTTCTGCTCAACCTCGGGCTGGAAACCCTGCCCGTGCGCATGAAGCAGTACTGCGAAAACGCGCTGACCGTGGCAAAGCACCTCGAAGCGTCGGACAAAATCGCCTCCGTCCGCTACCCCGGTCTGCCCGGCAACGAGCATTACGACCGCGCGCGCAAGTATCTGCCGCTCGGCACCTCGGGCGTGATGAGCATTGATATCAAGGGCGGCCGTGCGCCCGCCATGAAATTCATGGACAGCCTGCGCCTTGCCTGCAACGAAGTGCACGTTGCGGATATCCGCACCTGCGTGCTGCATCCGGCCAGCGAGACCCACCGCCAGCTCACCGACGAGCAGCTGGTCGCCGCCGGCATCCAGCCCGGTCTGGTGCGGCTGTCGGTCGGTCTGGAAAACGTCGGGGATATCCTTGCGGATCTCGATCAGGCGCTCGCCCAGATCTGATTCCCAACACCCGCGCGAACGCTTTTTCGTCAGCACAAGGGCGGCAGGCACCAGCCTGCCGCCCTGTATTTTTTCACTCACCCTGCTTGACTTTTGAAAAACGCTCTACTATAATCAGGATGTCAAAAAACTTCGGTTTCCGACTATCCGAAATCAGACTTAGTGGTGTATTTCACCTCACCCCCAGCCCGACCGGATGCTGGGATCCGACCGTTTATTTCACGCAAAAACAGGGGGCATTTCTATGGCACAGGCAACGGAAAACAAAATGGGCACCATGCCGGAAGGACGGCTGATCCTCACCATGTCCTTCCCGATCATGCTGTCCATGCTGGTGCAGGCACTGTACAATATTGTGGACAGCGCATTTGTTGCCCGCATCAGCGAGGATGCGCTGACCGCAGTGACGCTTGCGTTTCCCGTGCAGCTTCTGATGATCGCCGTGGCGACCGGCACGGGCGTCGGCATCAACGCGCTGCTGTCCCGCCGTCTGGGTGAAAAAAAACAGCAGGAAGCGGATGCAGTCTCATCCAACGGTATTTTCCTGTCGGTCTGCTTCTGGGTGCTGTTTGCTGTGCTCGGCCTGCTGTTCGGCCGCCCTTTCATCTCCCTATTCACCGCCGTTCCCGCTGTGGCCGATATGGGTACCGACTATGTAACGGTCGTTTCGGTCGCCTCCTGCGGCGTATTTTTGCTGTTCACCGCCGAGCGGCTGATGCAGGCAACCGGCAACACGGTGTATCATATGATCACCCAACTGATCGGCGCGGTGCTCAACTGCGTGCTCGACCCCATCATGATCTTCGGCCTGCTGGGCTGTCCCGCCCTCGGCACCACCGGTGCAGCACTCGCAACCGTCCTGTCCCAGATCATCGCCATGGCGATCGGCTTTTTCATCAACGTCAAATTCAACCACGATGTCCATATCCGCCTGCGCGGCTTCCGGCCGGACGGCCGCATCCTGCGTGAAATCGTGCGCATCGGTCTTCCCGCTGCCATGCAGCAATCGCTGATGAGCGTGCTCACGGTCGGCTTCAACCGCATCCTGATGCCGTTTTCACAGACTGCCGTCGGCTTTTACGGTATCTACTACAAACTGCAAAACTTTTTGTTTATGCCGATCTACGGTCTGAACAACGCACTTATCCCGATGATCGGCTACAACTACGGCGCCAAAAACCGCCGCCGCATCGAGCGGATCACCCGCTACGCCATGCTGCTCGGGCTGGGCATTATGGCTACCGGTACGCTGCTGTTTGAAGCGCTGCCGGTACCGCTTCTGCGGCTGTTCGACGCTTCTGAGACCATGCTTGCCATCGGCATCCCGGGCATCCGCATCATCTCTACCTCGTTCTGTCTGGCCGGGATATCCCTGATCCTGTCCGGCTGCATGCAGGGCTTGGGCCGCGGCAGCGAATCGCTGTTTGTCGCTCTGCTGCGCCAGTTGATCGTGATCCTGCCGCTTGCCGCACTGCTGGCGCGTTACAGCCTGTCGGCTGTGTGGCTGTCCTTCCCGTTGGCAGAGGCCGCCGGTCTGCTTGCTGCCGCACTGCTGTACCACCGGGTACACCGGCAGCTTCTCAGCGGACTGCCCGAATAACTGTTACAAAATTGTAACATCATTTCACTTGTTTTTGTGCAACATGCGGCATATAATAAAGAAGCAGATAGGATGATCCATCCTGTTCCGCTCTTCCGCGCACCGGCAGGAGCATTTCTCCTCTTTTCTGCGCAGGATGATACATCCGGTTTCCGTGCGAAGCCTGCTTCGCGCGTATCCGTTAGGAGGTGAGTCCGTTGGACAGTGAAATCCACCAGTATGCGGGGGATATTCTGGAACATCCCCGTTTTCAGCAGCTTCACAGCTTTCAGCACCACGGCCCGGAAAATTCGGTTTACGATCATTCGGTAGCCGTTGCGGTCACGGCCTATGCCATCGCCCGCCGGATGCGTCTGTCCGGGGACGAGACCGCTTCTGTTGTGCGTGCCGCATTGCTGCACGATTTCTTCTGCTACGACTGGCGCAGCGAACACTTCCGCCGCTATATCCACCATTTTTCCGGCGTGCGGCGCCTGATGCATATGCATGGTTTTGTGCATGGTTATATCGCCGCCGGCCGCGCCAAGCGTGTATTCGGCCTGTCCGAGCGCGAATGTGACGCGATCGCCCGGCATATGTTCCCACTGGCCGCCATGCCGCGCACCAAAATTGCGTGGATCATCACACTGGCAGATAAGGCTGTTGCTTCCCGGGAGATGACCGCCGCGATCGGCGATTATCTATCCCTCGCATACCGCAAAGTTTTTGCTTAACACAAAAAGAACCCGCCGTTTCGGATGCGTCTGTCCGGAACGGCGGTTTTTTTGACCAAAATCCAATGTTTCTTCCATCACGTGCGGCTTACGCCTGCTCCATCCGTTTCTGATACGCCAAGCGCTCCCCCAGTCCGTTCTCCAAATCAATGATTCCGCAATAAACAAAGCCGAGCTTGCGCAGCAGGCACTGCATGGGTCGGTTATTCCGATGGGTATCGATGCGGACATTGCCGCACTGCGCCAAACACCAGTTCAGGCAAAATTCCCCCGCACCCTTCACCGTGCGTGCCGAAGCGATCCGATGCACTACGCCATACGGCGCGTCATCCAGCCACGCCCCGTCATGGATCGTGCGGTACGGCGGATCCCCTTGGGTGTGAAAACAAAAAGCCGCAGCGATCCCGCCATCCTGCTCACAAATATAAAACCGCGCGGCAGCGATATCCTCCTCCAGCATTTCACGGGTGGGCAGCGTCGTGCCCCACTGGGTCGGATTCCCGTTTTCCGCCATAAAATGCCGCGCCCCGGCATACAACGTCAGAAGCGCCGGCAGATCTGCTGGATTCGCCTGTCGAATCTCCATCGTCACAACTCCTTTATCCATTCTGCGCACAATTCCAGCCAATGCGCCACATGCCGGTCAGGCCGACGCCCGCGCGCCGGATCATATGTCTCAAAATCCGCCAGCGCCAATCCGTGCACGCCATGCGGAAACAAATGCAGTTCATGCGGAACGGACGCGCGGCGCAGCGCCGCCTCGAGCAGCAGTGTATTTTCCACCCGCGCAGTCTGATCCTCGAGCGTATGCCACAGAAATACCGGCGGCATCTGTTCCTCCACCAATGTTTCCAGTGAGAATGCCTGCTGCCGCGCAGGATCGCTGCCCGCCAATCGGGCAAAGCAACCGCGATGGCCGTACTCTCCCGCCGTTACCACCGGATAGCACAGCACCGCTGCATTTGGACGATGCGCCTGCAAATCGGTTTGCGGCGCAAACCATGCCTGCCGGTGCCACACCGCCGCCAGCATCCCGGCCAGATGTGCCCCGGCAGAAAATCCGCCGACCGCGATCCGGTTCGGGTCGATACCGAAGCGTACAGCATTGATCCGCACCCACGCGACCGCTGCCGACAGCGTGTGCAGCGGCATCGTGCCGATCGGTGCCGGCTCACAGTCGTACCGCAGCACAAATGCTTCGATCCCCTGCCGGGCAAATGCCCGCGCCACCGGCATCCCTTCGCGGATCGAACAAAACGCATATCCTCCGCCCGGACAGAGCACCAACGCGGGTTTGTTCCGTCCCTCCGCGGCGGCAGCGTGCGACAGCACGCCATGCGGCAGGTGCAGCACCTCGTTCATCACGTATCCTCCCTCTGGTCCTACAATACCACCCAGCGCCTACCGACGGCGTACACCGCCGCCCAACGCTGCTGTTACCTCATCCCGCACCTCCAGCACCGGAATCCGCAGTTCCGCGATGCGGGCGTCCGACATACGGCTGATCGGCGCAGAAACCGAAATGGCATAGGAAGCGCGTCCGCGATAGTCCACAACCGCTGCGGCAATGCAGCGCACCCCCAGCTCATTCTCTTCATTATCCAGTGCATAACCCTTGCGGCGCACCTGCTCCATCTCCCGCAGAAAGGCATCCTCATTCACAATGGTGTGTACAGTCCACGGCCGTATCTCGCTTTCGCGCCAAAGCGCCCGCACTTCATCTTCCGGCCAAGTAGCAAGGATCGCCTTTCCTACCCCGGTGCAGTACAGCGGACGCCGCATACCGATACGCGAAAACATGCGAATCGCACCGGTAGTATTTTCCACCTTATGGATATAGACAATATCGCACCCCTCCTGCATCACCAGATGCACGGTTTCGCCGGTCTTCTCATTCAGACGCTCAAGCGGCGCACGTGCCAAGTCGACTACATCCAGATTTTCCACAATATAACTGCTCAGCTCACACAGGTGCATACCGGCGCGGTAAATGCTGGTTGCTGCATCACGCTGGACAAAGCCGCGCCTGCACATGCTGGAAAGCAGACGGTGTACCGTGCTTTTATGCAGTCCGGTTTCCGCAGAAAGCGCACCGATGGTCATACCGCTGCGGCTGCGACACAGCAGCTCCAGCAGATCAAACGCCCGGTCGAGCGACTGCACCGATGAGGTCTCTGCCATAGAAAAAGGCCCCTTTCGTTTCGTATTGTAAAACTTTGTTCTATTTTAAGCGATTTTGAACAAAAATGCAATGGAAAGTTTGCACAGATTGTTTTGCAAAAACTCTTGCAAACTGACGGCAACGATTTATCGCAGCGGCATAAAATCAATTTTATAAGATGAACTGTCGAAAAAAGTTCCCATGTGGAAATATTATGCCACTTCAAGCATAAGCCGTAGACCTCTGACTGCATTCCGCCGCTGTGTGCACTGCCGCAATCACCGAAAACCGCTTGTTCCGGAAGAGAATTCTTGCTATACTGAATATATACACAGACAAACTCGCCGCTGGGGGAAATATGCGGCGGGCTGCCGCATGTCAACACACGATTTGGGGGAATGAAAAAATGAATCTGTTTCGCCGCTATGCGGCCGACCTGCGTCGGGAATTTCACGGCTATCAGGTCAAAACGCTTACGCAGGACCTAATGGCCGGGCTGACGGTTGCCGCTGTCGCTCTGCCGCTCGCGCTGGCGTTCGGTGTATCTTCCGGGGCGGATGCCGCCGCCGGTCTGGTCACCGCAATCATCGCCGGTCTGGTCATTTCACTGCTCTCGGGCGGCTATTACCAGATCTCCGGACCAACCGGCGCCATGGCCGCCATCCTGGTATCACTCGTTGCGGGGCATGGCCTGCAGGGCGTATTCCTTGCCACTTTTATGGCGGGCATCCTGCTGATCCTTGCCGCGTTCCTGCATCTGGGCGGGCTGACCGCCTTTGTGCCGGCACCGGTTATCTCCGGCTTTACCTCCGGCATTGCCGTGATCATTGCGCTCGGTCAGGTAGATAACTTTTTCGGCACTGTGTCCGAGGGCGGCTCGGCGATTGAAAAGCTGATCTCCTACGGCCGTCTGGGCTTTCATCCGGATCTGACCACAGTCGGCATCGGCCTGCTGGTCGTGCTCATCATGGTTTTTTTCCCGAAAAAATGGAATGCGGTCGTTCCCGCCTCGCTGATCGGCATTATCGCCGCCACCGCAGTAACCATGCTTTTTCGGCTGGATATCGCCACGGTCGGCGAGATCCCGCAGACGCTGGTGCTGGAGGAGCGGCTCTCCCTGCACAGCATCGATCCCGCTGAGTTGACCTCGCTGCTCGGCCCCGCCTTCTCGATTGCCCTGCTCAACATGCTGGAAAGCCTGCTGTGCGGCGCTTCTGCCGGCCGTGCAACGGGTGTGAAGCTGAATAACGATCAAGAGCTGTTCGCACAAGGCGTCGGCAATATGCTGCTGCCCTTCTTCGGCGGCATCCCGGCCACTGCTGCGCTGGCGCGTACCTCGGTTGCTGTGCGGTCAGGCGCGCACACCCGCCTGACCGGCATTTTCCACGCCATCGGCCTGCTGATCATGATGTTCGTACTCGCCCCGGTCATCCGCTATGTACCGCTGGCAGGTCTGGCCGGCGTGCTGATGATAACTGCATGGCGCATGAATGAATGGGAATCCATCCGTTTCCTGTTCCGCAACCGCTTCAAGGGCGGCATGTTCAAATTTCTCGCCACCATGGCAGCCACCATCGTATTCGATCTGACCGTCGCCATTCTGGTCGGCGTCTCGATCGCACTGGTACTGCAGGTTTCGCGTTTGTCCCACCTGCAGATCAACTATGAAAAGGTCGATATGGACCGTATCAAAGTGGCTGACCCGGCGTTGCGCGCACGCTACTCCAACGCGGTGGTGGCCTACATCACCGGGCCGCTGCTGTTTGCCAATATCGACACACTCGAAGAGATCCCCGAGCACCTGAACGGCGCAGACACCCTGCTGCTGTCCATCCGCGGCGTACCGGATATCGATGTATCCGCCGCGCAGTTCATTCTCCAGCAGGCACGCGACCTGCGTGCGCAGGGCATCGATGTGATTGTTTGCGGCATCACCAACAAGGCGCTTGATATGTTCGACCGTTCGGGTCTGCTCGAGCTGCTCGATCCCAGCGCCATTTACTGGAGTGTCGAGCGTGCGCTGCTCGATAACCGCCCGCGGCCGATCCGCTCGGAGCAGGCAGAATAAACTGCATCAGCAAAACGAGGTGCGCTTTCCAAAAGGTGATATGTACCCAGGATTCTGGACACATTAAAAATTGAATTAGGTGCACATGGATGCCTCTCTGAATTTTGCGGGAGGCATCCATTTTGTTTTCGCTTGGATTCTTTCGTTGTTGTAGTAATTTATGTAGGTGTCAACAGCCTTAGCAAACGTTTCAAAAGAGGAATACTCTTTTTCATGCCCGTAGAACATCTCGTTTTTCATCCGTCCAAAGAAGGTCTCCATGATGCAATTGTCGTAACAGTTACCCTTCCTTGACATGGATTGAATGATTTTGTGATCTTTAAGTGCCTGCCTGAAGTACACGTGCTGGTAC
>NZ_JNJN01000036.1 GCF_000701665.1 Agathobaculum desmolans ATCC 43058
GAAAATAAGCGTATTCAAAAATACAAAGAAAAGTTCGCTGCATAAACAAGCTCACCGTTCCCGAAAAAGGAAACGGCGAGCATAACCGCACTATATTTTATTTATTTCTCCGGTCTACCTTGACTGGGGCGGATCAAATCGCTCCGGGCTTTTTTCCTTTTGCTTGTAGCACCCGCGCCGGATACGGCGTATTCCCTATGAAAGGAGGCGCTGCCCATGACAACCAAATCCCCCGAGCAGCTCATTGCGGCCTACGGCGACATGGTCTACCGGCTGGCCTATGCACAGACGCGCAGCCGCCACGATGCGGATGATGTGTTTCAAACTGTGTTCTTACAGGTCGTGCGCTGCCATCCGGTATTCGAAAGCGAAGCGCACGAAAAAGCATGGTTCATCCGCGTAACGCTGAACGCTCTGAAAAGCTACTGGCGTGCGGCATGGCGGCGGCACGATGTTCCGCTGGATGACCGCATCCCCTTCCCCGCGCCGGAGGAAAGCGCACTGGATGACGCCCTGCGCCGACTGCCGCCCAAATACCGCACCGCGATCCATCTGTACTACTACGAAGGCTATACCGCTGAGGAAATCGCACAGATGACCGGAGAGAAGCCATCCACCATCCGCACACGGCTGACCCGCGCCCGGGCACAGCTCCGCACGCTTTTGAAAGGAGAATCAGACGATGCACTTCGAGAACAACTACCGCAGCATGAATGAATCCATCCTGCCGGACCGTGCGCTGATCGAGGACACGCTGACACGCATGGAACGCGGCGAAACACCGAAGCGCCGTCCGCGCCGCCTGCGGCGGATCGTAACACTGGCCGTAGCCGCGGCAGTTGCCGTAGGCTGCATCACGCCCGCGCTGGCGGCAAACGTACCCGCGGTATATCAGGCGCTGTATGATATTTCGCCCCGGATCGCGCAGGCGCTGATGCCGGTCAATGAATCCTGCGAGAGCAGCGGGGTCAAAATGGAGGTCGTATCCGCCGCGATTGACGGCGATACCGCCGGCGTATATCTGACCCTGACCGATACCACAGGCGAGCTGTTCGGGAGCAACGCGCCCGACCTGTATGACAGTTATTCCCTCCATTACCCGGCGCGCATCGGCCAATTGTCGCAATGTCATCTGGTCGAATACGATGCAAAAGCCGCCGCTGCCACCTACTATATTGAAATTGCCAATATCGGCGGCGAGCAGTATATTGGCGACAAATTCACCTTTTCTGTCCGCCAGCTTTTAATCGGCAAGCAAAAACAGACCGGTGTTGGGGTTTCTTATGATTTGTCCGATGTGCCGCTCGATCCGCAAACTGCAGTCCATCCCATCAACGGCGCAAGCTCGATCGGAGCCATGCCTGCTGAAATCGATCGAAAAATCAACGGCGACGGATATGATTTTCTTGTACCGCAGGGCTCGCTCTGGCAAAGTGACGACGGCATTTTCTCTCTGACCGCGGCAGGGTACGCAGACGGATACCTGCATCTACAATATGCAGCCAGCAAATCACTGGCGCAGAGCAATCATGCCGAACTGTTTCTCCATGCGCCTAACGGCACGCAAATCTGGCATGAATATACCGTTTCCTATAATGATTACGAAAACGATATTTCCTATACCGATTTCGTCTATCCAATCCGCTGCGAAGATCTGCCCAACTGCACACTGTCAACCAATATGTACACAACAGCCGCACGAATGGAAGGCAACTGGCAGGTCACCTTCCGGTTGGAAAGCAAATAATCCCCCCATAGGAAAAAGGCTTCGGAACAAAGTTCCGAAGCCTTTTTCTTATCTGCTGCAAGGATTACTCCTTGTGATCCTCGATATACTTCACGATATCGCCGATGGTGCTCATCTCAGCCGCTTCCTCGTCCGAGATCGCAACGCCGAAGTTCTCCTCAAGGTCCATCATCAGCTCAACCACGTCCAGAGAGTCCGCGTTCAGATCCTCCTTCACCTTGGTCTCCATCGTCATGGTAGAAGCATCCGCGTCAAACTTGTCAGCCAGGATCTCACATACCTTTTCAAACATGGGTTTTACACTCCTTCATTTTCTTGTTGATTTATTTGTCTGAAAACTCCGATCTTACGGAATTTTTCATACCGTTTTTGCAGCAGGGTCTCCATATCAGGCACGGCCGCCAGCTCTGCGAACTGGTCGCGCAGGGCGCGTCCCACATTGCGGATCAGCTGGGCGTTGGACTGTCCCTCCTGAATAATCCCCTCGATCATGCCGAAGCTGTACAGATCCTGCGCGGTGATGTGCAGCGCATCCGCCGCTTCACCCTCACGCTTGGGGTCCTTCCACAGGATGGATGCACAGCCGCGCGGCGACACCACAGAATACAGCGCATTCTCCAGCATGAGCACACGATCGGCTACGGCAAGCGCCAGCGCACCGCCCGAACCGCCTTCGCCCGTGATGATCGAAACAACCGGGGTACGCAGCTCGATAAACTCGTACAGGCAGCGGGCAATCGCCTCGCCCTGCCCGCGTTCCTCCGCCCCAAGGCCGGGATATGCGCCCGAGGTATCGACAAAATTGATGACCGGACGGTGGAATTTTTCCGCCTGATGCGCCAGCCGCAATGCTTTGCGGTAGCCCTCCGGGTTGGCCATGCCGAAATTGGCGTCCATGTTCTGCTCGATCGTGCGGCCCTTACGGTGGCCGATCACCGTAACCGGCATGCCGCAGAAGGTAGCAACGCCTGCCATGATCGCGTGATCGTCCGCAAAATAGCGGTCGCCATGCAGCTCAATAAAATCATCGAACAGTTCTTCGATATAATCCGACAGCATCGGACGCTTGACATCATGAATGATGTGCATTTTTTCACTTGCGGGTTTTTCCGTCACAGTCTCACCTGCCGTTTCTTTCCCTTGGGCATACAATGCAGCCGCAGCAGCTTTTCCAAAGTTTCCCTCAGTTGATTGCGCGGAACTATTTTATCACAGAAGCCGTGCGATAGCAAGAACTCTGAGGACTGAAAATCATCCGGCAGCGTCTGTCCGATCGTCCCCTCGATCACACGGCGTCCGGCAAAGCCGATCGTCGTGCGCGGCTCGGCAAGGATAATGTCGCCCAGCATCGCAAAGGAGGCGGTCACGCCGCCCGTGGTCGGGTCGGTCAGCACCGTGATGTACAGCAGCCCGGCATCCGAATGACGGCGCGCCGCTGCGGAAACCTTGGCCATTTGCAGCAGGGAAAACATGCCTTCCTGCATCCGGGCGCCGCCCGAGCAGGTGAATACCACCACTGGCAGGCTTTTCTCGGTCGCATACTCAAACAGGCGGGTAAGCTTTTCGCCCACTACGCTGCCCATGGATGCCATCATAAAATGGCTGTCCATCACACCGATCGCCGTTTCGATCCCACCGATGCGGCAGGTGCCGGTTTTCACTGCGTCCGGCATGCCGACCTTGTCAGCCAGCTCCGCCGCTTTTTCCGCATAGCCCGGAAAATGCAGCGGATCGGCGGGCGCAAGACCGGCGAACAGCTCACAAAAGCTATCCTTATCCGCGATCTGCCGGATGCGCGTGCGCGCGAGCAGCCGCCCGTACCGCCCGCAGTGCGGGCACACATATAGGTTTTTACCGTAGGCATAGGCCTTCAGCTCTGCGCCGCAGCCCTTGCACTTGACGACCTTTACCGCTTCATCCTCCTGCGGCTTCATTTCCATAGAGGTCTCACGTGTTTTTTGGAAAAGGTCCAGCAGTCCCATAGTATCCCCTTTCTTTTATCGGTCAAAATCCCCGTTGGCAATCGAATTAACGTTAAAATCCGCATCCTCGAACGCCTTCGAGCACAAAATATGCATCTGGTAATCCGTCCCGGTCACCACGCCCTCGAACAGGGTCTCCGCCAGTGCGCGGCGCATGCGCACGATGGCCTGCCGCCGATCCACGCCGGTCACGATCAGCTTGCCGATCATCGAATCATAAAACGGCGGGATCGTATAGCCCTGATACGCCGCCGAATCCACGCGCACCCCCGGCCCGCCCGGCAGATGCAGGGAAGCCAGCGTACCCGGACAGGGCGCAAAGTCACGCGAGGGATCTTCCGCATTGATGCGGCACTCGATCGCATGACCGGTCAGGCGCAGATCCTCCTGCTGGAAATAAAGCGGTTCGCCCGCAGCAATGCGGATCTGCTCGCACACCAGATCGACGCCCGTCACCTGCTCGGTGACCGGATGCTCGACCTGGATCCGGGTGTTCATTTCGCAGAAATAGAAGTTGCGGTCACTGTCAACCAGAAATTCGATTGTGCCCGCGCCGCGGTATCCCACCCGCTTAGCCAGACTGACTGCCGCCGCCGTCATGCGCTCCCGCAGCGCGGGGGTCACAAATGCCGAGGGGCTTTCCTCGATCAGCTTCTGGTGGCGGCGCTGCACCGAGCACTCCCGCTCGAACAGGTGCACCACATTGCCGTAATGATCGCCCAACACCTGCACCTCGATATGGCGCGGGTTTTCGATATACTTTTCCATATACAGGCGTCCGTCGCCAAAATTCGCAACCGCCTCCGCCGCCGCGCTGTCGTACGCTTCCTTCAATTCGCGCACGCTTTTCGCCACGCGGATACCCTTGCCGCCGCCGCCCGATGCCGCCTTGAGCATCACCGGATAGCCGATGCGGTCCGCCTCGGCCAGCGCTTCATCAAAATCACGCACTGGGCCGTCCGTTCCCAGCGCGACCGGCACACCCGCCGCGATCGCATTGCGTTTGGCTTCTGATTTGTCACCCATCAGACGAATGGTTGCCGAAGTCGGCCCGATAAAGGCCAGCCCGGCCTGCGTGGTACGCTCGGCAAAATCCGGGTTTTCGGACAAAAAGCCAAATCCCGGATGGATCGCCTGACACCCGGATGCCAGCGCCGCGGAAATGATATTATCCATATTAAGATAACTGTCCGCCGCGCGGGCCGGGCCGATGCACACGGCCTCATCCGCGATCTGCGCGTGCAGCGCCTCACGATCCGCCTCGGAGTAGACCGCGACCGAAATGATCCCCAGATCCCGGCACGCCTGTATAATGCGGACCGCGATCTCGCCGCGGTTCGCAATCAATACCTTTTGAAACATTGCTTTCCCTGCCTCAACCCATCATGACCATGCACTTGATCTCTGCCTCTGCGGCTTTTTCGCTGCCAACCCATGCCACGCCTTCCGCTACGGCCATCGGGCCGCGCCGCTTGGTAAAGCGCACCTCAAGCCGCAGCGTGTCGCCCGGTCGGGCAATCGCGCGGAACTTCGCCTTATCGATCCCGGTGTAAACCGCGGTTTTGCCGCGGAACTCGGGCAGGCTGAGCAGCGCTACACCGCCGACCTGCGCCAGCGCCTCCAACCGGAATACAGCGGGCATGATCGGGTTTCCCGGAAAGTGCCCCTGAAAGAAAAACTCATCTCCCGTCAGGTGCAGTGTGCCAACGGCATGCTCCTCATCCATTTCGAGTATCTCATCCACCAGCAGCATCGGCGGGCGATGCGGCAGGATCTCCATGATCTGTTCTTTATTCAGCATATATCTTATACCTCTTTCTTGTCAAGCACAAGCGATTTTACCAATATCAGGCCCATTTTTTCAAGACCGTAGCAAGGCACCCTGATGCGGCGCAGCATATAACAGAAAAATTGCCGCAGTGCGGCAATTCTCATAAAAAGTCACGACACATGCCTGACTTTTTACAGGCCGCCGCGCAGATGCCGCAGCGCCTGCATCCCAAATCTCCGCAAAAGCCCGGCTTTGCCGGGCTTTTGCTCCGCTGCCCGCGCCGCGGCGGCGCGGCCTCGTCCACCGTGCGGACGGGAGGGGGTATTCCAAAAGTTTCCCTCAGGAACTTTTGGGATATCTAAGGGGGACAGCGTCCCCCTTAGAGAATGATCGCAACCGTCTGGTTATATTCCACCATATCGCCCGGCTGCGCCAGAATGCGCACGACCGTGCCGTCACACGGAGACTTGATCTCGTTCATAGTCTTCATCGCTTCAATGATGAACAGCGTATCCCCTTCGCGCACCTTCTGGCCGACCAACACAAACGGCGGTGCATCCGGTGAGGGCGAGGAGTAAAACGTACCGACCAGAGGGCTTTTTACCTCCGTACCCTGCACGGCTTCCGCCGCCGGCGCGGCGGCTTCCTCCTGCGCGGGAAGCACCGGCGCGGCGGGAGCAGCCGCCGGCGCCGCCATAACCTGCGCGACCGGTGCCGGCGGCGCGGATTTGATTTTGAGCTTTACGTCATCCAGCTCCAGCTCGACCTCACCCAGCCCGCGGGTCCTCAGCGCGTCCATCAGCTCGATGGCAACGTCCTTTAATTCTTTGATATCCATCGTTTCTCGTTACACCTTCCTGATCAGGATACATGCGTTATGACCGCCAAAGCCCAGCGAGTTGGAAACCGCTACGTTCACCGGCATTTCCACCGCCTGATTCGGTGTGATATCCAGATCGCAGTCCGGGTCCGGCTCCTGATAGCCGATCGTCGGCGGGATCACGCCGTCGCGGATCGCCATAACGCAGGCGATCGCCTCAACCGCTGCCGCACCGCCGAGCAGATGCCCGGTCATCGACTTGGTGGAGGACACCTTCACACGGTACGCCGCGTCGCCCAGCGCCTTTTTGATAGCAATCGTCTCATATTTCTCATTAAGCGGCGTGGAAGTGCCGTGCGCGTTGATATAATCCACATCTGCCGGGGTCAGCCCCGCATCCGTGATCGCACCGAGGATCGCACGCGCCGCCGCATCACCTTCCGGCGCCGGGCTGGTGATATGGTAAGCATCCCCCGTTGCGCCGTAGCCTGCCACCTCCGCAAGGATCGTCGCCCCGCGCTTCTGCGCATGGGTCAGGCTCTCCAGCACCAGACAGCCGGCGCCTTCGCCCATGACAAAGCCGGAACGGCGCGCATCAAACGGGATGGAAGCCGCCGTCGGATCCTCGCCCATATAAACCGCCTTCATGTTGGCAAAACCCGCCATCGAAATCGGAATAATACCGTTTTCCGTGCCGCCGCACAGCACAATATCCTGATAGCCGTGACGGATCGCACGCATTGCCTCACCGATCGCATGGTTTGCCGTTGCGCAGGCGGAAACCGGGCTGAAGTTTTCTCCCTTAAAGCCGAAACGCATCGAAATGTAAGCGGCCGCCATATTGGCGATCATTTCCGGAATACACAGCGGAGAGACTCGCCCCGGCCCTTTTTCCTTCAGCTTGGGGATTTCGGTTTCAGCGATCTGCAGGCCGCCCACACCCGAGCCGTAAATCACGCCCGTGCGGTAGGGATCAAAGTTTCCCTCGGTCAGCCCTGCTTGATCGACCGCCTGCTGTGCCGCTGCCAGCGCAAAATGACAGTTAACATCCATCCGGCGCGCCTCGCGCTTATCCACAAACTGGGTAATGTCAAAATCCTTGACTTCGGCCGCCACCTTCACCTTAAAATCCGTTACATCGAACTTGGTGATCGGCCCGATGCCGCACTTGCCGGCTTTAAGCGAAGCCCAAAAGCTTTCCACATCATTGCCGACCGGTGTAATGGCGCCCATACCGGTGATGACTACTCGTTCCATTGCTGTTCCCTCTCCTTCCGTTAGATCATGCCGCCGTCTACGACCAGCGTCTGTCCGGTGATATAAGCTGCCGCATCCGATGCGAGGAATGCCACTGCGGCAGCGATCTCCTCCGGCTTGCCAAAGCGCCCCAGCGGGATCTGCTTGACCGCGCCCTCCTTGATCGCATCCGGCAGGTTCTGCGTCATATCCGTATCGATAAAGCCGGGCGCAACCGCGTTTACCGTGATGCCGCGTGCGCCAAGCTCCTTGCAGGCGGTTTTGGTCATGCCAATCAAACCCGCTTTTGCCGCGGAATAATTGATCTGGCCTGCATTGCCGGCGATCCCCGCGACCGATGCAATATTGATGATACGCCCCTGCTTGGCACGCATCATCATTGCGCCGCACTGGCTGAGCATATTGAACGCGCCTTTCAGGTTGGTACGGATGACCGCGTCAAACTGCTCCTCCTTCATACGCACCAACAGGCCGTCCCGCGTGATGCCCGCATTGTTGACCAAGATATACGGCACGCCAAGCTCGGCCTTGATCTCCGACAGCGCCTGCGCACAGACGTCATAGTCGGAAACATCCCACTGCTTGACCACAGCTTTTACCCCGTAAGCCCGGCATTTTTCCGCCACTGCTTCCGCCTTTTCCACCGAAGACGCACAGTTGATCACAATATCATGGCCGTCTGCGGCCAGCTTTTCCGAAATAGCCGCGCCGATGCCGCGCGAACCGCCGGTTACGATTGCAAGTCCCATTCTTTTGTCTCCTTACTCAAAACGCTTGTACGCGTGGCGGAGCAGCTCCTCCGCCTGCGCGGTCATACCCTGCAAAATATCCGCGCACGGGCGTAGCTCGTGCAGCATACCCGCGATCTGGCCGGACATAAATGTACCCTCTTCATAGTTGCCGTCCTGTACAGCCTTGCGCAGCGAACCGGCCGTTGCGGCTTCCAGCTCCTCAAGCGACTGCTCGGTGTTTGCCTTTTCCAGCTCAAGGCACTTGCGCGCCATCGGCGTTTTGAGCGAGCGCACCGGATGGCCGGACGGACGGCCGGTAACGACCGTTGAAATATCCGTTGCCTTGAGGACCAATTCCTTATATTTTTCCGAAATACAGCACTCATCGGACGCCAAAAAGACCGTACCACACTGCACGCCTTCCGCACCCAGCAGCAGCGCCGCCGCCATGCCGCGGCCGTCTGCAATGCCGCCCGCCGCAATAACCGGAATGTCCACCGCATCCACAACCTGCGGCACCAGCGGCATGGTGGTCAGCTCACCGATGTGTCCGCCGCCTTCCATACCCTCGGCGATCACGGCATCTGCGCCCGCACGCGCCATGCGCTTGGCCAGCGCGACCGATGCCACCACCGGCATCACCTTGATGCCTGCGTTTTTCCAATCCGCCATGTACTTGCCGGGATTGCCCGCGCCCGTGGTCAGCACTTCGATCTTCTCATCGATCGCCAGCTGCGCAAGATCGTCCGCATTGGGGGAGAGCAGCATGATATTCATACCGAGCGGTTTATCCGTGATTGCACGTGCCTGACGGATCTCCTCACGGATCACATCGACCGGCGCCGCGCCGCCCGCAATGATGCCAAGGCCGCCCGCCTTTGATACCGCCGCCGCCAGATGATGCTCCGCAATCCATGCCATCGCGCCCTGCACGATCGGGTATTCAATGCCGAGCAGTTCTGTGATCTTGGTTTTCATATGTTTTCGCTCTCCTTTATTACAGTTTCAATACAAACGCGCCGTAAGTCAAGCCGCCGCCGAAGCCGGTGCAAACGATCGTCTGCCCTGCGTGCAGCAGACCCTTGCACCGCATTTCATCCAGCGCCAGCGGGATGCTGGCCGATGAGGTGTTGCCGAAATGATCCAGGTTGACATAGATTTTTTCCTTCGGCAGGTTATATTTCTTGGCGATCACATCCAGAATACGCAGGTTGGCCTGATGCGGCACGACCCAATCGATCTCGGACGCATCCACACCGGCGCGGTGCAGCACCTCGTCAATCGCCTTGGGCACCGCCCACGCGGTAAACCGCACGACCGGCGCGCCTGCCATTTTAAGAAAACGTGCCTTGGGATCGACCGGGCGTTCCGCTGCAAAGGGATCCTCCTCAACCGGCAGCGCCTCCATATAAAGGTACTCCGCTCCCGATCCGTCCGACGCAAGGTAGGAAGCCAGAAAGCCGGTATCCTCTTCTTCACAGGCGGTGTAAATCGCCGCGCCTGCGCCGTCGCCCAGCAGGATGCAGGTGCCGCGGTCGGTAAAGTCGGTCACGCGGGACAGCGTTTCTGCCGAAACCACCATAACGGTTTTGGCCTTACCGCAGCGGATAAAGCTGTCCGCCACATCGGATGCGTAAATAAAGCCCGAGCAGCAGGTATTCAGATCCATCGCCGCGCACTGTGCGCCGAGCTTTTCCTGCAGAACGCTTGCCGTAATGGGAGAAAATGTATCCGGACTGCAGGTAGTAACGATGATCATATCCAGCGCATCCGCGCCGATCCCCGCATTTTCCAGTGCGTTGCGCGCTGCCGCCAAACCCAGCTCCCATGTATGCATCCCCTTAGCGATGCGCCGTTCGCGGATGCCGGTGCGCTTGACGATCCACTCGTCGCTTGTCTCTACCATTTTTTCCAACATGTCATTGGTCAGTACAAATTCCGGCACATATGAGCCGATACCGATGAGTTTGCTGCCTATATCGTCCACGCTCCCTAAAAGTTCAAGTCGCTCTTCCACCGCTTTGCGGAAAAGCGACAATAGTTTGATTGACAAAGTAATCCTTGACTATTATAATAAAGGGACACGAAAATGTCAACCTTTTCCGCGGTTTGACCGCGATTTTGGGAGGAACGGAAATGGAATACGGTTTTGCATTTTTCCCCGGTCAGGGGGCACAGGCTCCGGGCATGGGCAAGGATCTGTACGAAAACTCACAGGCAGCCCGTCTGGTATTTGAAGAAGCAAGCGACGGCGCGGGGCTGGATGTGGCGAAACTCTGCTTTGACAGCGATAAGGAAACGCTTTCGCGCACGGAGAACAGCCAGATCGCTATTTTCACCCATTCGATGGCGGCACTCGCTGCACTGCGGGAGCAGGGCGTCCGCTTCCGTGCGGCAGCCGGCTTTTCCCTTGGGGAGTACACCGCGCTGGCAGCAGCCGGTGTGGTATCCCTTGCGGACGGTGTCCGGATCGTTTCCATGCGCGGCAAACTGATGCAGCGCGCGGCTGATGCGATCGACGGCGGCATGGCTGCCATCCTCGGACTGGAGGACGCCGCGATCGAACAGGCCTGCGCCAAGGTGACCTGCGGCGTGGTGCGCCCGGTCAATTATAACTGTCCCGGCCAGCTTGTGATCGCAGGCGAAAAAGCCGCGTTGGCCGAAGCAATCGAAAACTGCAAGGCCGCTGGTGCGCGCCGTGCGCTGCCGCTGGCAGTATCGGGTGCGTTCCACACCCCGCTGATGGCCGAAGCCGCCGCAGAGCTGCGCGCTTTTGTCTCTGATTTCACCTTTGCCGCACCGCAAATGGACATTTACTCCAATCTGGACGGTGCAGTCCTCTCCTGCGGCGATCTTCCGGCGCATTTGGAACAGCACATGATCTCCCCCGTGCGATGGACCCGGCTGGTGCAGAACGGCATGTCCGCCGGTCTGACCTCCGCATGCGAGGTCGGCCCCGGTAAAACACTGACCGGCTTTGCCGGAAAAATCAGCAAGGAGCTGACCTGCAAACCCGTTGCCGACATGGCAGGTGTGCAGGCCGCTGCGGAATAACCGAAGCTCCCCCAACGAAACGACCGCCCGGAACGGCAATGCCGTTCCGGGCGGTTTGTGATGTTCGGAAAACTGTATTTTTTGACAATCCATGCCGGCTTCTTATCATTGCACAACAGGAATTTCAATGCCGCCCAGCAGGACAGCGTCGATCTGTTCAAGCGGAATCAGTTCGTCAAACACACCGCCGCGGATGCAGATGGTTTTTCCGTCCTGCACATCCATACTGCCGCCGTTGCCCGATTTCCGCAGGTCGATCACCGTGCCGTCGGTCAGGCGCACGCCGTAGTCGGTGGAAAGACGCATCCACTCCTCCTCGTGCTGTTGGGGCTGCTTGCCGCTCGGTGCATCATCAAACGACGCTTCCGTGTTCACGCTGTACACAAAGTGGTAGCCCATCGGCGACACCAGCGCCTGTTCGACCGTTCCCGTCATGCCGTCCAGGGTAATTTCCTGCCCGGCGGGCAGCTCTACGGACAGGTTTTCCGCATTCAGCTTGAACTTCACACGCCATGTTCCCTCGGCGATGACCTTTTCCGGTGTGCGCAGATCGCCAAACATAACCTTTGCCGTGCCGCCGGTTTCGACCGCTTCGTTATAGGACATGGTCTCCACATACTGAATGGCAGGATCTTCTGGATTTTCATCGAAAAAGTAGCTGCCGCCGTGTCCGCCCGAGGTATTCGAGCCGATATCGCTCGACCAGCGGTTCCAAAGCAGATCCAGTTTACCGCCGTCCGGAATCTCCTGCACATCGAACGGCTGGCCGTCCTCCCGCACGAGCGAGTAGGTGAGCACATAGTTATAGCCGTCAAACAAAATTGCATCCGCGGTTACGGTCACGCCGTTGTCCGTATCGCTCGCGCCGACCGGGCGGCCGATCTTATCAATGATCTCAGTATCCGCAGTCGGGCCGAACACGCCCGCAAAGGCTTCGCCCGCCGTTTTCAGCACACCGGTCGCCCCTGCGCCGACACCCAGCACCAGCGCGGCCGCCACGCCCACAGCTGCCATGCGCGGCAGGCCGCGGGTACGCCGACGGGCGGGCTGCCCGGTGTGGGAAAGGGAATCATTCAATCGGTTTGCCATACGCTGCTTCGCCTCCTCCGAAAAATGCAGTTCGTTCATCGCATCCTGATAGGATTTATCCTCGTTATATGCCTTGCTCACAGCAATCGCCTCCCAGTTCCAGTCTCAGTTTGTTTCTTCCTCTGCTCAGATGGGCGGATACCGCCGCCTCGCTGCGCCCCAGCAGCGAGGCGATCTCGCGGACAGAGTAGCCTTCATAATAAAACAGGTACACCGCCTCACGGTATTTTTCCGGCAGCGCCATCACCGCGTCCAGCACGGAGGAATCCGGCGGTTCGGGTGCGGCGGCACTGTAAGCCGTGTCCAGCGGCGCATTTCTTCGTCGGAACGCGCGCAGCTCGTCCTTGCAGGCGTTGGCAGTCGTTCGGATGATCCACGCCTTTTCATGTGCGGGGCTTTCAAATTCCCGCCCGTCCGTTAAAAGCTTGAGAAGCACGTTCTGACAGATATCCTCCGCATCGTGCGTCGATTTCAGATAGGTATAGGAGAGCCGCAGGATCAGATCAGAGTAGGTATATACCAACCGCTCGGCCTCGGCCCTGTCAATTTGTTTCATTTGGTCATCAGCTCCTTTGGAAAGCGCTTTCACCTACAATACGAACGGCCGGGCGCAATCCTGACACCGGAATAAAAAAGAGACGGATTTTACCGTCTCTTCATTATACCATAACCTCAGCCGCCTATGTCGGATGCCTGCACCGGCGGTGCGCCCGCCTCCAATGCGCCGCAGCGCTGTGCGGAAAGCAAAACGCCGAGCAGCAGCATGGTCTGGCACAGATATGCACCGCCGTAGGACAGCAGCGGCAGGCCGGTGGTAAACGCGTTGCCAATCAGCCCCAGATCCACCAGCAGATAAATAAGCGTCTGCGCGGCAAGCGTCAGCACGACCGCGTGGCTCACCAGCCACGCGAGCTGTCCGCTCTGCCGTCCCGCCAGAAGCAGGCCGCGTCCGAACAGAATGAGCAGCGGCAGCAAAACGGCAAAAACCGCCAGCCACCCCCACCGAAGCTGCGCCAGCGTCAGCAGGTGGTCGGTGGTATCCGCGAGCTGTGCCAAAATTTCCCCCGGGCGGGCGGCAATTTCTCCGTCAAACGGGATCTCCGTGCCGTACAGCCGATGACGGATCAAATACGTCATGGCACTGTATTGATATTGGTCCGCATCCGGCAGCAGATGGGCATAAAATACCGCGTCCATGATCTGCCGCAAAACCGCATAGCCTATGGGCAAGGCGGCAAGCGCCATCTGCCCCGCGCGCCGCGGGCCGAATACGCCGTGCCATACGGCGATCAGCAAAATCACGCCGCAGGTGGCCAACAGCGCCCTGTCATACGCAACTTCCATGATGCCAAACCGCGCCAGCAGCGCAACGGCTACAACAGCCATCAGGCAGTTGGCCACGCCCTCCAGCCCCTTGCCGCGCATGCGGTAGATCAAGCCGGCCAGCAGCAGCGGAAAAGTCCATAAAACCGGCGTCCCCGTCGAAACCAACACATCCGTCTCCAGCCAAAAGGCGTGTATGCGGTGGCCGAGCAGAACAGCCGCAAACCATACCCCCAATACGATCCAGAGGTGCCGTCCCAACAGGGTATAATCGACAAAATAAGCAGCCAGCAGGCAAACTGCGCCTACTGCATAATGCCCCAGCAGGGTATACCACATCAAATCGCTGTTCGTGCGCAGAAGGTATTGCAGTACGCATCCCACTGCGGCGATCACCAGCACCAGCCCGAGCATGACCCAGTCAGGCTGCGGCCGCCAAGCGCGGTCAAGCCGCGTGCCGGTTTCCACGGGATCGCCCATCTCGCGTACCGTGGCCGCCGCTGCGGCTTCCTCCTCCATGCCATCCTCAAGAAAGGCGGCGTATTGATCCTCCATGTGATCCGCCAGCTCCTTTGCCGCTACCGGACGCGCCCGTTTCCAGCGCATTTGTCCGGCTGCGGTATCCAGCCACTGCTGCAGGGATTCATGCAAACGCATGGTTTTCTCCCCCTTTCAGCACGCGGTCGACCGCGCCGGAAAACATCCTCCATTCCTCGGTTTTTTCCGCAAGCTGGGCGCGTCCCGCATCAGTCAAGTGATAATATTTACGGATGCGTGCGCTGTCCGCCGTCCGCTCGTAGGACTGCACCAGCCCCTGCGTTTCCAGCGTGTGCAGCAGCGGGTACAGCGTGCCCGCCTTGAGTGAAAAGGTGTCGTCCGACCGTTCACGCAGCCGCTCGATCATCTGGTAGCCGTACAGATCCTCTTCCTGCAGCAGGCGCAGTACAAGCAGCCCCGTACTGCCCGCCAGCAGACTTTTGTCGATTGCCATGCCTCTCTCCTCCTTATATCGATGTTCTATATATAGTATAGATCGGTCATCGATATATGTCAAGCCAAAACAGGATTGACAAGCGCAGGCGCGGCGCTTATGCTGAAATAGGTTACGCTTCGACAAAGCAGTATATTACAAATCGAAATCTATTTTAATATTATTACAAAAAGGAGAGGGCATATGGACACATTTACAATAGACCCCACCCTGTATGAAGGACGACCGGCAGCAGATGCCGGCCGCGCATCAGTTGAACGGGCATGCTATGACCTGCTCGACCGGCTGGAAATCCCCTATCAGCGTGTCGATCACAGCGAAACGCCGTCCATCGAAGCATGCGGCGCGGTGGAACAGGTGCTCGGCATCGAAATCTGCAAAAATCTGTTTCTGTGCAACCGGCAAAAAACACAGTTCACCCTGCTGCTTATGCCGGGCCGCAAGGCATTCCGCACCAAGGAGCTGTCTGCACAGCTGGGCTGCTCCCGGCTGTCATTCGCAGGAGAAGACGCCATGCACGAGCTGCTTGGGGTTACGCCGGGCTCGGTTTCCGTGCTGGGTCTGATGAACGACACGCAAAACCGGGTGCGGCTGGTCATCGACCGCGATGCACTCGCACACCCGTATTTTGGATGCCACCCCTGCCGCAACACTACTTCGCTCCGGCTGCGCACGGAGGATCTGATCGGACGCATCCTGCCCGCCCTGCACCATGAACCGGTATACGTCTGCCTGTAAAAATACATTTCTGATCAAAAACGCACCACATCTATTGAACACCATGTTCAGAATCAGCAAAAAATATCTTCATTTGATTTACAAATCCCCTCCTCAGTGCTACAATAAAAACAGGACATCCAACATTTACCGTTTTTTGGAGGGGAAAACATGGATATGCTGAGGGATTATCCGCTGCTCCGCACGGACAGCTACGCCAAAATCTTCCTGTACAACACGCACGAAACCGTTGCCTGTGTCCCGCGCCACACCATCCGGCTGCGTGACAAAGTGCAGCCCGACAAACTGCAGCAAGCGGTGGAGCAGGCGCTTTTGCGTTTCCCGCACATGATGCTGGGGATCGAAGCGACCGACACCGCCTTCCGTTACCGGCAAAATGTGCTGCCGCCGGTCATACTGCCGTTTGACGGCGCGGAAAAACGCTATACCATCGGTTCCAAGGATACCAACGGCCATCTGTTTCTGGTTGGCTGTCAAAACAACACGATCACCATGGAATATCAGCACTCGATCTCGGACGGACGGGGTTTTGAAGAATTCATCCGCTGCGTACTGTTTCAGTATTTAACGCTGTGCGGCTATCCGGTCGAGAACGACGGCTCTGTGCGCGGCATGGATACCCGCTGGTCCCCCGAGGAAAGCGCAGACGGCTACCGCCAGCTGGATGACCAGACATTTTCCTCCGAAGGCATCTGGAAAAAACCGCCGGCTTCCCACGCTTGGGAGCTGACCGATCTGGGCGAAGGCGCCGAAGTGGTAACCGAGATCACCTTCCCGTTTGAAGCGCTGCACCGTTATGCCAAATCCATCGGCGTCAGCCCGCTGTCCATTCTTGCGCCGCTTCTCATGCGTGCGTTCGACCGCAAGTTCGGTGAAGATGACAAGCCGGTCATCGCGCAGATCCCGGTTGACCTGCGGCCGCTGCTGCCCACACCGACCACGCGGTACTTCATCTGCTTTATCGATCTCCCCTATCTTCCTGAGTACCGCTCACTGCCGCTGGAAGAGGTATTCCGCCGCACCAAAGCCTTTTTGAATACCCAGATGGAACGCGAGCAGCTTTTGTTCCGCGCCAAAGCCGCCGCAGACCGCTGCAGCGAACTGCACGAAGCTGCTATGCCGTTGGCGGATAAAATCGCAGCCGGGCAAAAGGTATGTAAGGACTTTGTGCTGGAAGACAGCTTCCTGATCACCAATGTCGGCCGCTTTTCCCTGCCGGCAAGCTGTATGCCTTATGTGCTGGATTACGGCGCGGTGCTGCCCTGCGCCGTGCAGCCCTTCGCCTTGCTGATCAGCTCCTTCGGCGACCAGATGAAATTGTCTGTCGCGCAGCGCGACCATGATATGCAGGTGGTAAACGACCTGTCGATCGGTTTGCAGGAAATCGGCGTGCCAACCGACACAACCAGCTATCCGTTCGCCGTGACACGCTATAACGGCATGGAATGTATTTGACGCGACTGCGGACATATTATGCGTCTGCTGCACAAATATAAAAAAGTCAGGCCTAAAAGCCTGACTTTTTTATATTTGTGCAGCACCAAAACGGCCGTTTTAGCACCGTCACCGTATCCGGATACTCAGAACGTGGTGACAACCGCGCCGCGGTACGTCTCTTCGACGAACTTCTGCACCGCTTCGCTCTGCAGGGCACCCTTCAGCGCCTGCATCTTATCGCTGTTCTCATCCCCGCTGCGGCATGCGACGGTATTGACATATACCTTGGCATAATCCGGATTCTCGGTAATAAGAGAATCCTCCTTGGCATTCAGATCGGCCTGCAGCGCATAATTGCCGTTGATAACCGCAATATCAACATCTTCGAGCGAACGGGGCAGCTGCTCTGCAGCGATTTCCTGAATGTCCAGATTCTTGGGGTTCTCCACGATATCCAGCTTGGTAGCGTCCGAAGTCGGGTCGATGCCCTCCTTCAGCTTGATCAGACCGGCATCCTGCAGCAGCAACAACGCACGTGTTTCATTCGAACCATCGTTCGGCACCGCTACGACAGCGCCGTCCTGCAAAGCTTCGAGCGTCGCGGTCTTGCCGGCGTAAATGCCGAACGGCTCATAGTGCATCTCAATCGCAGACACCAGATCCGCGCCGTTTTTCTGGTTGAAGTTATTCAGGTACGGCACATGCTGGAAGTAGTTCGCGTCCAGATCGCCATCCACCAGCGCGGTGTTGGGCTGCACATAATCGGTAAATTCAACCACCTCGAGTGTCCAGCCCTGCTCAGCCAGCACATCCTTGGCGGCATTGAGGATCTCGGCGTGCGGTGTGGGCGAAGCGCCGACCGTGATGGTCTTATCCGCATCGGCTGCGCCGCCGTCAGCGGACTGCGCATCGCCGTTGCTGCCGCCGCAGGCGGTCAGCGTGGTCAGGCACAGTGCGCCTGCCAGCAGGGCTGCAATTTTTTTGTTCATTGGTATCTCTCCTTTGTAGATGATGGTCGGACAGGCTCTGCAGCTCCCGGCACCGTTGGTTCCTTGCGGTGCGCGGTATCTGCCGCAGAAAGCACGCCCTTATATCATTATTATAATGATAACGGAAGAAAAATAAGGTCAGCGGTTGCGCTTATCCAGCCGCCGGGCCAGACGCATACCGACTTCCTGAAAAATCTGCACCACCACGACAATGATGATCACTGCAACCAGCATGATCTCAAAGTTATAGCGGTTATAACCGTAGTTAACGGCAACCGTACCCAGACCGCCGCCGCCGATAAAACCGGCCATAGCGGAATAGCCGAGGATGGTGACGATCGAGATCGCGCCGCCCACCATGAGCGAAGGCTTGGCCTCCGGCACAAGCACCTTCCACACGATCTGCCACGGATTGGCACCCATGGACTGCGCCGCCTCGATCACGCCGAAGGGCACTTCCTTGATCGACGACTCGACCATGCGCGCGATGTACGGCGCGGCCGCAACCGTCAGCGGTACGATCATCGCGGTCGTACCGATGGCCTTGCCCGTGATCGCGCGGGTCATTGGTGTGATCAAGACCGCAAGGATAAGGAACGGAACAGAGCGCAGTATATTCACGATCACGCCCAGCACCGTGTTGAGTACCGGCATCGGACGGATGCCCTTTTTATCGCTGACGACCAGCAGCAGGCCGAGCGGCAGGCCGAGCGCATAGGAGACTGCGGTCGATACGATAACCATATACAGGGTCTCCCACAGGTTTTGCGCCCAAATATTAAGTGAAAGCATCGGCGTCCCCCTCCTCTACATGTACGTTTTGGGTTTGCAGATAGGCAAGGGCGCGGTTTGCGGCGCGCGCATCCTCGGGCAGCTGCAAAATCATCTGACCGTAGGCCTTGCCGTCAATATCCCGGGTGTCGGCAAACATGATATTGACCGGCGCCTTGCATTCAAGCACCATATTGGACACGACCGGCTCAAAGGACGAGTTGCCATCAAACACGATGCGGCAATAGCGCCTGCCGGTGGCGAGACGGTCGCGCTTGCCGTCCGGATAGATCAGCTGTTTGGCCATAGAGGACTGCGGACGGGTAAACACCTGATCGACCGTGCCGACCTCTGCAATGCGGCTGGCATCAATGATAGCGACCCGCTGGCAGATCTCTTCGATCACTGCCATCTCGTGCGTGATGACGATAATGGTGATGCCGAGCGTTTGATTGATCTCCTTGAGCAGCGCAAGGATCGAGCGCGTCGTTGTCGGATCGAGCGCGCTGGTCGCTTCGTCACACAGCAGAATTTTCGGCTCGGTCGCCAGCGCGCGGGCGATCGCCACACGCTGCTGCTGTCCGCCTGATAACTGGGACGGATAATTATCCGCCCGATCGCTCAGGCCGACGATCTCAAGCAGTTCTCTGGCCCTTTTTTCGGCCGCATCCTTTTTGACCCCCGCAATTTCAAGCGGGAAGCAGATATTCTGCAATGCGGTGCGCTGCTGCAGCAGATTGAACTGTTGGAAAATCATACCCATCGACCGGCGGATCTCCAGCAGCTCCGGTTTGGATAGGCTTCCCAGCTCCTGTCCGTTCACCGTAACCGTGCCCTCGGTCGGCGTTTCCAGAAAGTTGATGCACCGCACCAGCGTGGACTTACCCGCGCCGGACAGGCCGATGATACCGAATATCTCACCGCGCATGATATCCAGATTGATGCCGTTCAGCGCAACGACCGTGCCCGCGCGGCCGCGGAAGGTCTTGTTCAGGTTTTGGATGCGTACAATTACGTCCTGTTCCAAATCCCATTCCCCCTTATTTCAAAATAAAAGCGGAAAGCTGATTGCTTTCCGCTCGTTTTCATCTGAACCGTGGCAGCCGCATGACAAACGACCCGCCTCAGCCTTTCGCCCCGCCTTTAGGGACGCACTGCAGAAAAACGAGCAAAACCGCACATCATGCACATTTCCATTCGAATGACCTGCATGGGAGGTTCCTCCTTTTCCTACAAGAATGATAGAGTTTGTTCTCTGTGGTTTTAGTGTAGTCTATTCCTGCGGATTTGTCAAGTTTTTTCTGTCAGCATTGTATTTAGTTAAAGTAGACCAGATCCTCCGCGGGCTTTTCCGCCGGAACGACCTCGGTGGCGTGCAGCACAGGACCTTCACCGCGGTATTGCGGCAGCATTTCAACCGTGATAGAAGCAGTCACACGTACCCAACTGCGCATGGTGAGCTGCTGCGCCTCCGGCCAGCGGCACAGGAAGCCGAGAAAGCTGATATCCTCCGCACAGCAGACCATGCCAAACCGGCCGGGAACAAATGAACCGGCAGGCACATCCTTACCGTTATAGACCTGTGCCAGAAAACGGACGGTCTTGCCATCGTATTTGGCGGGGTCGCCCATCGCATCAATATACCACAGGCCGTAATCCGCCGGCGCGATATCAATGATATCCGCCTCCACATCAAAGGGCAGCGGCATACTGCGGGCATAATCCTCGGAATTGCCGTCCACATCATCCAAATAAATGGTCGCACGCGGGTTCATCGCGCGGATATTTTTCTGATAGAGCATTTCCTTAAGCGCATCCGTACAGCGGTTGAATACCACCAGATCTGCGGTTGTGATATGCTCGAACATCATCGGGCCGAGATTGTTGGAATACAGCTCAAAAGTAGAAGCATCCACCGTGGTGACGATCTGGTACAGCTCCCACCGAGCAGGAAAAGCGGGCAGCAGGTCGTCCAGCTTCCACATACCGTTGTATTCGATAATGATACGGTCGGGGTCATATTTCTGCTCGATACGCTTGAGCAGGTTGGGCGTCAACCGGTCGAGGGATTCGATCGGAACGAGCGCTGTACCGTAACGCAGCAGCTCCCGCTCGTCGTATTCCTCCATACCCTCCTCGCAAAGCAGCAGGGCTGTGCGCTCATTTTCGGTAAAGCCCGGATCAGCAAGGATCTCCTTGATGAATTGCGTCTTGCCGCTCTCCAGAAAACCGGTAAACAAATAAACCGGAATCGGTTCTTTCCGTGGCATATCGTGTTCCCTCCTCAGGCGATGCCGAACAGGCCGGCAATGCGCTCTTCGTCCAGTTCTGAGCCGATCACGCACAGGCGGCCGGTATAGTCTGCCGCGCCGCGGCGGACTTCGGGCGCACCGGGCACGTAGTCAAAATGCAGCCACGCGCCGCCGTCCGCTGCGGGCACGATCCCCTTAGCACGCAGCACCATGCCGAGCGAGGGATCGCCCAAGGCAGTCAGCGCAGCGGTCAGCTCCTCCTCCGTATATCGGTGCGGCGTTTCTGCGCCCCATGAGGTAAACACTTCGTCTGCGGCATGGTCGTGGCCGCAGCCGCAGTCGTGCCCATGATGATGGTGATGATGCCCGTGGTCATGGCAGCCGCAGGTGCAGTCCGGCCCGTGGTCGTGCACGTGGTGATGCGCATGCGTATGTTCGTGGTCGTGCTCGTGATGGTGCTCATGCTCATGCTCGTGGTCGTGATGGTGCTCATGCTCGTGCTCGTGATGATGATGTTCATGATGCGGCGCGTGCGCGATCTCTTCCAGCACCTCGGCTACCAGATCGCGGCTGCCCTCCATGGTTTCGAGCAGCTGCGCACCGGTCAGCTCCTTCCAGGGCGTTGTAACGATGCGCGCGTGTGCGTTCAGCCCGCGCAGCATGGACACGGTCTCCTCCAGCCGGCCCGCGGGACACTCCGCCGTGCGGGAAAGCAGGATCGCGCCGGCATGCGCCACCTGATTTTCGAAAAATTCACCAAAGTTTTTCAGGTACATCTTAGCCTTGAGCGCGTCCACCACCGTAACAAAGGAGTTGAGCGTCACGTCCAGATGCGCGTTCTGCACCGCTGCGATCACGTCGGACAGCTTACCAACGCCGGACGGCTCGATCAAAATGCGGTCGGGATGATACTGCTCCACCACATCATGCAGCGCCTGTCCGAAATCGCCCACCAGAGAACAGCAGATGCAGCCTGCGTTCATTTCGTTGACAACGATGCCGGCTTCTTTCAGAAAACCGCCGTCAATACCGATCTCACCGAATTCGTTTTCAATCAGCACAACCTGCTCCCCTGCCAGCGCATCCGCCAGCAGACGCTTGATGAGCGTGGTCTTGCCCGCGCCGAGAAAGCCCGAGATAATATCAATTTTTGTCATATTTTTCGCCTCATTCAGTCATTAAATTGGTGCTTATTTATTAGTATACCACCTTTGCCGCAAAAAGAAAAGGGGAAAGGTTAGCATGAGCTAATAAGGTGAAATTGTTACACAAACGCAGCAAAACCGGGGTATTTCTCTCCCCGGTTTTACTATTTCGTTCCGCTTTCCCACCATTACAGCACTGCCGATCGGGAAAACAGTTTTCAGCCTGTCACAGACTCGTTCATCCGCTTTGAAAAGTCAGTTCTTCTGCACTCGTGCGTAGTAATCCGTATCCAGAATGGCATCGTTTACCTCGCGGAAGCGCTGCGCAAACGCGCTCATTTCCGCAATTTCCTCTTCCGTCATCCCATCGTTCCAGCGGATCTCGCCCTTTTCCACATAGGCCTGATCGGTCAGCCAAGTACCGTTCGGAAATACCGCATAGCCTGGATAAGCCGGGTCAAACGCATCGCGTCCCATGGTGGGCGGCTCGGGCAGGCCAAACAGATTGGCCAGTGTCGGCAGTAAATCCACGGTCTGCAAGGTTTTGGTCACGGTCTGGGGCTTGCAGCCCGGATACCAGATAAAGCAGGGGGTGCGCTCCAGCAACCGTCCGCCTGCTGCTTCCGAATATTCCTCCAGCACGGCACGGTCGGTCACGCCGTAGGCATAGTGGTCATCATATACGCAGAACACGGTATCCGCCAGCACACCGTCCTCCTCGAGCCGTTCAAGCAGACGGGTAAACATATCATCGGTCATCCGCGCCTTGGCAAACAACCCGTTGATCTCATAGGGACGGCTGTCATCCCGATAAGCCGGATACCGTTCAAGCGCATACGTTGTCAACGCATCCTTTTCATCATATCCCAGATGGCCGCTGTACGTAATGATAAAATCCACAAACGGCTTGCTGTCTGCCATGCGGCTGTACAGCGCATCCGTATCGATCAGGAAGCTGTCCACGCTTGCCGCCAGATCGTCCCCCGTTTGGTCGAGCGCGGAATAATACTGCTCATACCCGAAGGCGCGATGCATGGCCCCGCGGTTATAGAACTGCGCTTCACTTTTATGGAAGGAACGGGCTGTATATCCCTCCTGCCCCAGCAAGCTTGCCATACTGTACGGAAAAGCGCTGCGGCTGAGCGAATATGCCACATTGCCGTTTGCATAGGGATACACGCCGGTCTGCGCCGCGAATTCGGTATTGAACGTATAGCCGTTGGAATACTGCGGTGTGTAAAATTCGGAAAAATTGATGCCCTCACGCTGCATTTTGGCAAGTGTCGGGGTGTTTTCTTCATTCAGCACAAAATCATCAATGCTTTCCAGCTGCACCATCACCAGATTTTTGCCGCGCAGCAGGCCGGTCATTTCATTCTCCGTATGGGCGGGGCGTTCCTCCAGAAAGACGGAAATCTCCTCCAGTTTTTCCTGCTCTGCCGGGTCAGGCCGGATCGACAGCCACGCATCCCGGAACACAAACTGATACGGGCCGGCCAGTGCCACATCATAAGTAGAGGAGGTAAAATTCTCATATTCATAGCCGCTTATTGCCCATGCATCCCAGCCTAACTCCTCGGGCACCGGATCATACAGCCGCGGGGCAATGATCTGCGCAGCAAAAAAAACGGTCAGCAGCACCGGACAAGCCTTGCGGCGCACCCCTGCCGAAGAAGGCGGCAGCAGCAGCGTACCGATCACACCCCACAGCAAAAAGGTCAGCAGTACCTTAATATAACGCTGATCCACCAGTTGGCCGACATAGCCTGCAAAATCCAGCCCCTCGCCTGCGAGCATAAAATCCGACAGGAACAGGAAGCGGTCAAAAATGCGCCAAACGCTGTACTGCACCACGGCATAAATCATCCACACGCCATAAATCAGGCCGTAGGCCAACCGGCCCCGGCGGCGCGGCAGCAGCGCCAAACATACAAACAACGCACCGAACCCCAGTGAAAACAGGCTGGGCGGCAGTTTATCCATCGAATACCAGCCGCCGCAGTTGGTTGCCACACGCAGCGCGCGATCCATCATCAAAAAGGGGATCACCGCCAACACACAGCGCAGGATCCAGATCAGTTTACTGTATTTTTTCATAAATCAGCCGTCCTTCTTATTCATAAAAGACAGTATACGGCAAAATCCATGTAAATGCAATGTAAAAAACAGAGCGCTTTGCTCAGAATCCATACAGCAAACCGGCGGCAGACAGCTCATCGAACAGCAGAAAGCGCCCCAGCAGCACAGCCGCCGCACAGAGCAGCAGTATTCGGCGCTCCCGTCCGGCCAAGGCATCTGCCCGACAACGCGCCCGGAACAGCAGCCGCCATACCGCATACCCCAGCACGGCTCCCAGCGTATTCATCACCAGATCGTCCACGTCCGTGCTGCGCAGATTCAGCAACTGGCTCAGTTCGATCAGCAAAGAGAACCCCAGTCCTGCGGCAGCAACCCGTCCCAGCTTGCCCCATCCTGCACCCAGCATCGGCATCAGCATTCCAAATGGTACAAACAGCACGATATTCAGCACATATCCCACCGGATCGACCGTCCGTGAGAACGGAAGCAGATTGATCTCCTGCCATTGCCCTGCCATACCGAACTGTATCCCATTATATAAGGTACCCGCACCGGTTACGTGCAGCACCAGTGCCAGATACAGCATAGCCATACCAAGCAGCATCCTGATCCGCCGCGTTGTTCCGCTCCGTCCCATGCCGTATACGGCATACAGAGCCGCGCACGGCAGCAGCCCGGATGCCAGCTCATATCCCGTCAGCAAACAGGTTTTCATGTAAGATCCCTCCCTGCTGTTCAGCTTAGCACGAAAATCTGAAGAAACGCATCGGAAAAATCTTAAGATTTACGAAACAGCCCGGTTATCAGTCTGTCGAAAAAGCATTTTGTTGATACGTTTCACCAATACGCGCGGCAGTGCGCATCAAACAGCATTTGCAGCGCAAATGCATAAAAAGTCAGGACATGCGCCTGACTTTTTATACTTTGAGAGAAAAAAAGTTTCTACATAGGAACTTTTTCTCGTCCATGTTTGGCGAAGTCCAAACATAGATTGTCGGAAAAACGAAGTTTTTCGACAGTCTCTATACCGGATACTTGCGGAACACACCGGGCGGCACGCCGACATGTTTCTGAAAGCTGTGGATAAAATTCTCCTCACTGTTATAACCTACGGTATAGGCAACCTCCTTTACCGAAAGCCGCGTAGAGGTGAGCAGATATTTTGCCTTATCGATCCGGCGCAGCACGATATACTCATAGGGGGAATAACCGGTGCGCGCCTTGAACTGCCGTGAAAAGTGCGACGGGCTGAGACTGACCGCCTGCGCCGCATCCTGTACGCTGATCGGTTCATACAAATGCCGGTTCATGTAGCGGATGGCCTGCGCGATCCGGTCGCTCCCATCCTGTGCCGGCGGCGTATCATCCAGCAGCAGCAGGCACAGCAGGCGATGCACCATTTGAGAACAGGCGGCCTCGCTCGGCCGTTCATCCGCCGCGCAGCCGCTGAGCAATCCATCCAGCAGGCTGGCAATCTCTGCGCCGCCCGGCGGCGTGAACACCGGCCGGCCGCCGTGTGCCTGTACGATCCGCCGGTAAAATGCCCGCACATTCAGGCCGTTAAACAGCAGCCACATAAATTCCAGCCCATCCGACCCGGCATACTGATACGGCTGGCGGCAGTCGAACAGCACCGCCTGCCCGGCTGCCGCCAGTGTGGGCACGCCCCCGAGCGTCAGCTCCATCGCACCGGCCTGTACCCAGAACAGCATGATATTTTGATTATGGTCGCCCTGAAGGGCAATTTCCGAGCGGTGGCTGAAAGCATACCGGTGGTTGCAGAAGTAATGCCCGCACCGTGTAGGATAATAAAATAGTTCGCGTGCCAGCGAGGATGGGGTAAAAAAGTATCGTTCCGAGGTCTGGTGCACGCCGGTTTCCGGAATCAGCACTGCGATCACGCTCCTTTTCTTTATAGTAACAGACTGCCATAGATACCGCAATATAAAATAGCAGGATTTCGCAGGTATTGGGCGGGTTGTATCATTGGCAAGCCGCATCCAACGCCGTATAATAAAACCAACGAAACAAGGGGAGCACCCCCACACACAACAATCTTTTTGACAAGGAGGAAACGCAAATGAAAATCGCATTTGACGTAGACGTTCTGGCCAAGCAGATGTCCATCAAGGATTACGTGCATAAGGTAGCCGACTGGGGCTATAAGTACATCGAGCAGTCCCCGCATCCGCGCATCAATCCGTTCTATAAGCACCCGCTGTTCTCCAAGGAGTGTCAGGCTGAGTATAAGCAGGCTCTGAAGGAGACCGGCGTTGAGATTTCGTCCTTTATCTGTGTATACCGCTGGTCGGGTCCGACCGAGGAGCAGCGCCAGTTTGCTGTTGCCAACTGGAAGCGCCTGATTGAGATCGCCGTTGACATGGGCGTGCCGGTCATCAATACCGAGCTGTCCGGCGACCCGAATCAGCAGGAGATCTGCAACGGCATGTGGTTCCGTTCGATGGAGGAGCTGCTGCCGATCATCGAGCGTGAGGGTCTGCGTGTTGAGATCCAGTCTCATCCGTATGACTTCTGCGAGCTCAACGACGAGACCTGCGACATGGTCAAGTCCTTCCGTTCCAAGAACCTTGGCTACGTTTACTCTTCCCCGCACGGCTTCTTCTACGATCAGGGCAAGGGTGATGTGCGCCACATGCTTCAGTATGCTGGCGATGAGCTGACCCACGTTCTGCTGGCAGATACCTACAACCAGACCATGGATTGCCGTTACATTGCCAATCCGCCTTGGTTGAACGCACGCGGCAAGTCCGACGTGACCATTCACCAGCATCTGGCGATGGGCGAAGGCGACGTAGATTTCCCGGGCATCTTTGAGACGCTGCGCGACATGGATTTTGCCAACAAGCAGCTGAAGGCTGATGCACCCAAGGCCGGCGGCGACAACATCATCTGTGTCTCCTACTTCGGCTTCCCGGAGAAGATGGATGAGCAGGCTCCTGCCGCACTCGAGCGCATCAAGCGCGAGCTTCTCTGATAAAACCACTCCTTTCTTCCGCATTTCTTTCTGTCTGCCGGCCGTTCCTTCGGGGACGGTCGGCTGTTCTTTTCGATCGAAACCACGCTTTCGATCGAATCTGCGACTGCAAATCGCGCCCTTTGGGCACAATTCTCCGTCGTCTTGTATAAAAACCCACGCACGTGTCGCGGGTTTTTATGAAAATGGCAGTTCACTGCCATTTTCTATTGAATGCGCACTACCGTGCGAAGACTGTTTCGACAAGCTATGCCGGCCGTTTCTTCTGGGACGGTCGGCTTTCTTTTGTGAAAAACCTATCTTTTTCTCCTCAGGCGCTCCTCTATCCGCTCCGATATGGTATACTAATTTCATACCGCTGGAAAGGAGCTGCCGCTATGCAGATGCTTCCCGCCAAAACCATTGTCACCAATACCAAAAGCGCCGCAGGCTGGTTCGGCGCACGCTATAATATGAACATCTACCGCGGCTGCTGCCATGGCTGCATTTATTGCGACAGCCGGTCTGAATGCTACCGCAACGATGATTTTGACACAGTCTGCGCCAAGCAGGACGCGCTGCGCATCATCCGCGACGACCTGCGCCGCAAAACACGCACGGGCGTGGTCTCCACCGGCGCGATGAGTGATCCTTACAATCCTTTCGAGTGCACCGAACAGCTCACGCGCCACGCGCTCGAACTGCTGGCAGCTTACGGTTTCGGCGCCGCCATCGCTACCAAAAGCGATCTGATCTGCCGCGATATCGACATTCTGCGGGAAATCCGGCAGAACGCGCCCGTTCTGTGCAAGCTGACCGTTACCACGGCGGATAACACGCTCGCCCGCAAAATTGAACCGCATGCGCCGCCTCCCTCCGCACGGCTGGATGCCCTCGCCCGGCTGCACGATGCCGGACTGCACACCTGCATCCTGCTCATGCCCGTGCTGCCTTGGATCACCGACACCGAAGCGCATTTGCTGGCCATCGTGCAGCGCGCCAAGCAGATCGGCGTGGATTTTATCTCCCCCGCCCTCGGCCTGACCATGCGCGACCGACAGCGCGCTTACTTTTACGCCGCACTCGATCGGGAATTTCCCGGTCTGAAACAAAAATACATTGCACGCTATGGCACGCGCTATCAATGCGCCAGCCCGCGCGCCAAAGCACTGTGGGCCACGTTCACCCGCGCCTGCGACGAAGCCGGTATCTTTTATCAGATGCACGACATCACCCGCCGTTATCAGCGCGGCTACGGCGCCGATCAATTAACCCTGTATTGATAGAACATACATCCGCTTCCCTGCTTCCCCCAACTGGGGCAACGCATCTGGGTTTTGCAAAAACAGACAGCCGGAGCAGATGATCCGCCCCAGTCAAGGTAGACCGGAGAAATAAATAAAATATAGTGCGGTTATGCTCGCCGTTTCCTTTTTCGGGAGCGGTGAGCTTGTTTATGCAGCGAACTTTTCTTTGTATTTTTGAATACGCTTATTTTCGGGAATGGGATACAGTGCAGGGGCATCGGAGTTTAATGCCTCCGTGCGGACTTCCATCGGAGTGCGGGTTTCAAAGCGCTCCTGGAAACGCTCGTAGTTGTAGAAATGGATGTATTTCTAAATGGCCGAGCGAAGGGATTTCTCGTCCTTGAACGTTTGCAGATAGTACATTTCGGATTTAATGATTCCCCAGAATCCCTCGGTTGGACTGTTATCAATGCAGCGACCCACTCTGGACATGGATTGCTCCATTTCTTGGTTGGTCAATTTGGTCTGGAATACACGACCGGTATATTGGAAACCGCGGTCTGAATGGAAGATGGGTTTGGCGTCCGGATTACTTGCAATGGCTTTGTCAAAGGTTTG
>NZ_JNJN01000037.1 GCF_000701665.1 Agathobaculum desmolans ATCC 43058
CACACTCTTTCAAGTGTTAAGCTTTTTCGTTGTTTAATTTACAAGGTACAATCCGCTGCGTTGGCAGCTTTCTTAGTTTATCATACTCAGTTCGTTTTGTCAAGAACTTTTTTCAATCTTTTTTCAAGATTTCCGAAGCTTTCCTGCCGTTTTTCGAACTTTTCTGACCGCCGCCTCTTTTTGAAGCAGCCTATTCAGTATATCAGCCCGTTCCGGATTTGTCAACAACTTTTTTCGTTTTTTCCAAATCTTTTTTCCGGGCCGCCGCCCCTTCCGGGACAGCTCATTTAGTATACTCCTCCTCCCCCGCATTGTCAACTACTTTTTTCGAGGGGTTTAGGGGTAAAAGAGTATTTTATATATATTACTTAATTCTACTTCACTATGTCAAGATTCAGTCTATACAAAAATATCCGTCCGTTTTTGTTCAAACGGACGGATATTGTGCTTTTACAGGATCAAATTAGCTTTTTTTCAGTAACTCGACCAGTACCATAACCTTGTCCACATTGCCCTCTACCTTGAGTTTCCCCTCAGCAATAGCAACCTGCGGTACCATTTTACCGCCCAACACCTTTTCAATGTTTGTGAGGCTGCCGGATACACAAGCATCACGGTCAATGTACTCATACGGCATCACCGACAAAACGCCGTTTAAGATCTCGATGTAAAAAACACCTGCAACCTTACCCGTCAGATTAAACTGGATCGCAATTCTCCCCTGCGTTCCGGCAATATCCGCCTTGCTGAGCTTATTGTAAATTTTCCCAATCAACTGATCAACGGTCATTGGAAACACCCCCTGGACATTTTGTTACCTCTATTATACTTTTTTCACCGAAAATTGCAAGCCCAATTTATGTATTTGCCGACTATATCACCGTTTTTCATGTTTTCCGAACAAACTGCGTATGGCAATGCGGACAAGTGATATTGATTTTCCCCTTCCCCTTGGGAACACGCAAACGCTGTTTGCACTGCGGGCACTTGAAATACCGATGGGTCTTGCGATCAGCAAACCGTATCCGTGCATTTTGCATACGAACAGATACCGGCCCCCACCACTTCATAAACTTTTGATTTTCTGCATACCGCGCCTGAATATTACGGGAAAACATGCGAAAATAGCACAAAATGAGCAGGGCCATGATGAAGATCCCCATCCAAGTCCAGCGGGTCAGCCATTCGACCAGCAGCAAAGCCAGACCCAGCACCAACAGTGCATTATTCAATTGATCACTGCCATAGCGCCCTGCCATGAAGCGTCGCAAAAAATCCATTATTCCACGTCTTCCTTTCCGGTATGGTCAAATATACGCGTTAACGCCTCTTCGCGCCCGATTCCCTTCTCCGCAGAGAACGGCAGAACTTCCACCTCTTCCGGCAGCAGAAGCGTTTCCCGGATGACAGCGATATTGCCTTCTATTTGACTTTTTTTGATTTTATCCAGCTTGTTCGCAATAACCAGCCACGGCTTGCCCGAGGCACGGAACCAATCCGCCATCGTCATATCATCCCGCGTCGGTTTATGGCGGATATCCACGATCTGTACGCCAAGAGTGAGCAGATCAAGTGCAAAATACTCCTCCATCAACATACCCCACCGCTGCTGCTCCGCCTTGGACACACGTGCATAACCGTATCCCGGCAGATCGACCAGATACAGTTGTTTATCAATATCAAAATAGTTGATATGAACTGTCTTGCCCGGCTGCGCACTGACGCGCGCAAAATTTTTCCGTCCAAGCAGTTTATTGATGACCGAACTTTTTCCCACATTGGATTTTCCCGCAAATACGATCTGCGGCCGGTCATCCATTGGAAAATCTGCCACTTTTACCGCCGAGCGCAGAAACACCGCGTTGTGCAGATTCGGTCTGTTTTGCTGTTGTTTTTCCATCATCATTGTACCACCGCCGTTGCATTGCCATCCGCGGACCGCACCATGCCGGAGGTCTCCGTATGTATCACCGGTCTACGGGAAAAATCGATCGCCGTTTCCAACACGGTATCCATGTGGGATGCCGCTACAAAGCAAATGTTCTCACGCACGACCGGCTCAATATCCTGCAAATCCGCTTCATTATCCTTTGGGATAACGACCGTTTTGATTCCGGCGCGATACGCTGCCATGGTCTTTTCCCGCAATCCGCCGATCGGCAGAACACGCCCGCGCAGCGTGACCTCGCCCGTCATCGCAACATCATGCCGTACCGGTGCACCGGTCAAGGCCGAAATCAGCGCCGTTGTGATCGTCACGCCCGCCGAAGGGCCATCCTTCGGGATCGCCGCTTCCGGGAAATGAATATGCAAATCGTTCTCCTTGTAGAACATCGGATCGATCGCAAGCGCTTGTGCGCGCGAACGCACAAACGTGACCGCCGCCTTCGCACTTTCCTGCATCACGGTGCCCAGATTGCCCGTTACCTCAATTTTGCCCGATCCCGGGATCACCGCCGCTTCCACTTCCAGCATCTCGCCGCCTACGCTCGTCCATGCCAGACCGTTGACAATGCCAACCGCATCCTTTTTGGAAACAGCATCTTCCTTATACGGCGCTACACCCAGCAGGGATTCCAGATTTTTTTCCGATACCGTCAGGCGGCGTCCGCCGTCTGCAATGTGCTTTGCCGCCTTCCGACACAGCTTCGCCAAAATCTGCTCCAACCGGCGCACGCCGGCCTCCCGCGTGTACCCCGCGATCACTGCATCCAGCATCTTTTCGCTCAGCACCATCTGGCTTCTTTTCAGCCCATGTTTTTCCATCTGCTTGGGCAGCAGATGATGCAGCGCGATCTGCCGCTTTTCCTCTGCCGTATAGGAGGAAAGCTCGATCACCTCCATGCGATCCAGCAGCGGACGCGGCACCGTGGACAGATCGTTTGCCGTCGTCAAAAACAATACGTCCGACAAATCAAACGGCAGTTCAATGTAATGATCGCGGAAGGCATTATTCTGCTCCACATCCAGCACCTCCAGCATCGCCGATGCCGGATCACCGCGAAAATCATTCCCCATCTTATCGATCTCGTCCAGCAAAATAAGCGGATTGGACGTGCCTGCGCGGCGGACAGCATCTATGATGCGCCCGGGCATCGCACCAATATAGGTCTTGCGGTGGCCGCGGATATCCGCCTCATCCCGCACGCCGCCCAAGCTCAAACGCGCATAGCTTCGTCCCATCGCCTCTGCCACAGAACGGGCAACCGAAGTTTTGCCTACACCCGGCGGGCCGACCAAGCACAACACCTGCCCTTTCAGCTCCGGTGCCAGCGTCTTAACGGCCAAAAACTCCATAATCCGTTCCTTGACCTTTTTCAGGCCGTAGTGATCCCGGTCCAGCACCGCCTGCGCCTGTACCAAATCAAGCGCACAATCACTTTTCCGGTTCCACGGCAGCTCCAGCGCTGTATCCAGATAGGTGCGCACCACGCCCTGCTCTGCCGTCGAACCGCCCAGCTTCGCCAAGCGGTCAACCTCCTTGAGCAGCTTTTCCTCACACTCCTGCGGCAGCTTGAGTGCCTGTATCCGCTCGCGGTAGGTCTCTGCCTCCGCTGCGGCATCCTGCTCACCCAGTTCGCTTTGGATCACCTTGATCTGCTCACGCAGATAATACTCCCGCTGGTTTTTATCCATCTGGGTTTTCAGCTCATCCTGAATCTCATTTTCAATCTTGAGGATCTCAGTCTCCTCACCCAGCAAGCGGATCACCATAGCAAGACGCCGTGTGATATTGAGCTCCTCCAGCACCTCCTGCTTGGCCTCTACCTCAACCGACAGGCTCTGCATAATATAATCCGCCAGCCAGCCCGGATCGCCGCCCTCGGCGACCGTCATCTCCACATCGGTTGAAATGCGCGGCGCCAACTGCGCGTATTCGGCAAAGCGCTCCTGCGCAGTGCGGACCAGCGCCTGTGCACGGCGCTCGGTCACGCCATACACATAGTCCTCCAGCTCCTCCACCTCGGCATAGATGCACTTATCCTCCTCATCCGGCATGGTAAACTGATGCGCCAGCGCACGCGCGCGACCTTCTACCAGTACGCGGATATTGTCACCCGGCAGACGCAGAATCTGGCGGATCTGGCATACGGTGCCTATCTGGTACAAATCACCCGGTGCCGGGGTATCGGTTTTCAGTTCACGCTGTGCGGTCAGAAAAATCGTCTGACCGTTTTTCATCGCAGCTTCCAAGGCACGGATAGATAACATCCGTCCCACATCGAAGTGGATGATCATATGGGGAAACGCCGTCAGCCCACGCAGCGGCAGCACCGGCAGGCGGCTGAACGTCGTTCCGATCGTTTCTGTCATAATTACACTCCTCATGCGCGGAAAAATGCTTAATAGCGTCAGTATAGTATATTTTCCGCCATTTGTAAAGCGGTATCCTGTGCCATAAAATATAAAAAGCGGGCGAAACCTACGTTTCGCCCACATTTTTACTGTTTTTCAGCGTTATGCGCTTCTGCCCGGCTTGCTTTGCCGAGGCGGCCGGTCATCCGGTTTCGGCTCAGACGGCAGCGCTTTCCGCACGCCGTGCTCAACTACCGGCTCACTCTCACCTGTGATCACACCCGGCGTAATCGTCACCCGGCACACAGTTTCATCCGACGGGATACGGAACATGATATCGGTCATCACGTTTTCCAGAACCCCGCGCAGGCCGCGCGCACCAGTCTTGCGTGCCAGCGCTGTTTCCGCCACCTTGCGCAGTGCTTCCGGTTCAAACGCCAGCTCCACGCCATCCAATGCAAGCAGGGTCTGATACTGCTTAACAAGCGCGTTCTTCGGCTCCTGCAAAATGCGCACCAATGCATCTTCGTCCAGCGTGTCCAACGATACAATCGCCGGCAGACGGCCGATCAGCTCCGGGATCAGGCCGAATTTCATCAGATCATGCGGCTCGATCTGCGCCAGCAGACGGTCGGTCTGTTCCTCCTGCTTTCCCTTGACTTCTGAACCGAATCCCATGCCCTGCTTGCCGGTACGCTTCTGGATGATCCCCTCGATCCCATCAAACGCACCGCCGCAGATAAACAGGATATTCGTCGTGTCGATCTGGATGAACTCCTGATGCGGGTGCTTCCGGCCGCCCTGCGGGGGCACATTAGCCGTCGTTCCCTCCAGCATTTTGAGCAGCGCCTGCTGCACGCCTTCACCCGAAACATCCCGCGTGATCGAGGGATTTTCGCTTTTACGGGCAATCTTATCGATCTCATCCACGTAAATAATACCGTGCTCCGCCAGTTCTATATCAAAATCCGCCGCCTGAATCAGCCGCAGCAGGATGTTTTCGACATCCTCGCCCACATACCCGGCCTCGGTCAGCGTCGTCGCATCCGCAATGGCAAAGGGCACCTGCAGCGTCTTGGCAAGCGTCTGCGCGAGCAATGTCTTGCCCGATCCAGAGGGACCGAGCATCAGGATATTGGATTTTTGCAGCTCCACCTCGGTCTCCGGGTGATAAATGCGCTTGTAATGGTTATAAACGGCCACGCTGAGCGCAACCTTCGCGCGATCCTGCCCGATAACATACTCATCGAGCACAGCCTTCAATTCCTGCGGGGTGGGCAGGTGCTCCGGACGGGAGAGCGTCTCGCCCTCTGCTTCGGCCGGCGCAAAGTCCAGCTCATCATCCAGAATGCTGGTGCATACACCGATACACTCATCGCAGATATACACACCCGGCCCCGCGATCAGCTTACGCACCCGTCCCTGCGGCTTGCCGCAGAACGAGCATTTCAGCGTCTTGCTATCATCATAATTCGGCATACGGCACCTCTATCTCAATCAGGTTTTATTTTCAGTGTTTGTCGAATACCTTGTCGATCAAACCGTATTCCACCGCTTCCTCTGCGGACATAAAGTTGTCGCGCTCGCAATCCGCAGTGACGACCTCGATCGGCTTACCGGTATTCTCGGACAGGATCCGGTTCATGCGTTTTTTGATGACCTCCAGCCGTTTAAGGTGGATCGCCATATCGGTGATCTGGCCCTGCGTACCGGCAGAGGGCTGATGGATCATGATCTCCGCATTAGGCAGCGCATAGCGCTTGCCCTTCGCACCAGAAGACAGCAGGAACGCACCCATTGATGCCGCCATACCGATGCAGATCGTCGATACATCACACTTGATATAATTCATGGTGTCATAGATCGCCATGCCGGCCGTAACCGAACCGCCCGGACTGTTAATATACAGCGAAATATCCTTATCCGGATCCTGTGCTTCCAGATACAGCAACTGTGCCACAACCAGCGATGCGGTCGTATCATTGACTTCTTCGCAAAGCATAACGATACGGTCATTGAGCAGGCGGGAATAGATATCGAACGAACGCTCACCGCGCCCGGTCTGTTCAATGACCATTGGGACTAAACTCACGAAAAAAACTCCTTTCAAAAAAGCTCGATGGAAGCGCAGCGCTTCCATCGAAAAGAATGTGACAGGGGAACCATGCCCCCGATCACATTCCATACGCAGAAAAGACCCTGTCTTCCGGAGGCTTTTCTATGTTCTCGGGGAAATTACTCTGCGGCTTCAGCCTCATCCGCAGCCTTCTTCTTGGCAGCCGGCTTCTTGACCTTGGCGTTCTTCTTGAGGAACTCGAGCGCAGCAGAGATCTTCAGGTCATGGGTCAGGGCCTCAGCCGCGATCAGGGACTTGACCTTCTCTACATCCATGTTGTACTGCTCTGCCATCTTAGCATACTCGTCTTCCACTTCCTTGTCGGAAACTGCGATATTCTCAAGCTCTGCCACCTTTTCCAGCGCCAGACGGCTCTTGACCTGACGCTCGGACTGCTCGCGGAACATCGCACGGAAAGCGCCCGGCTCCGTGCCGGTCATCTTCAGATACTGTTCAAGCTGCATGCCCTGCATCTGGAGACGATAAGCAAAATCCTGTACAAAGGAATCAACCTGGCTCTCGATCATCGCCTCCGGGATATCGGCCTTCAGCCCTTCGATCACGCCGTCGATCACCTTTTCCTCGAAGGCATGGTCGGCCTCCTGCTGGCGCTCCTTCTTCAGACGGTCGCTGATTTCCTTCTTGAGGTCGTCCAGCGTCTCACAGGTTTCGGATACATCCTTTGCGAACTCATCATCCAGCTCCGGCAGGATGGTTTCTTCTACCTTGTGTACCTTGCACTTGAAAACAGCTTCCTTACCGGCCAGCTCTTCCGCGTGATACTCCTCCGGGAAGGTCACAACAACATCCTTCTCATCGCCCGCCTTGCAGCCGATCAGCTGATCCTCGAAGCCCGGGATAAACGCGCCGGAACCGAGCGTCAGCTCGTGATGCTCTGCCTTGCCGCCCTCGAACGGAACACCATCTACCGAGCCTTCAAAATCAATGTCCACGGTGTCGTTCTTCTTCGCCTTGCGGTCTACGGTTTCGGTACGGGCATTGCGCTGCGCCAAACGGTTCAGCTCCGCCTTCACGTCCGCAGCAGGAACCTTGACAGTCTCCTTCTCGACCTCGATGCCCTTGTACTCGCCCAGCTCTACTTCCGGCTCAACCGGAATCTTCGCAATGATGGTCAGGCCGCCTTCTTCCGCCGGCTCGCCCAGATCTACGTCCGCACGGCCGACCGGCTTGATGCCTGCCTTTTCAACAGCCATTTCAATGGCCTCGGGATATATTACGTTGAAAGCCTCTTCGAAGAACACGCCTTCGCCGTACAGCTTCTCGATCATCTTGCGGGGGGCATGACCCTTGCGGAAGCCCGGTACCGTGATATTCTTGCCGGTTTTCTTGAATGCCTTGTCCTTAGCGGCTTCAAACTCCGCCTTGGTTACCTCGATGGTGAGCGCAACGATGCTGTGCTCCTGTTTTTCGGTATTTTTCAGTTCCATGTTGCCAATCTCCTTACTTGAATACTTCCATGGTATCTAAATTATTCTACCAGATTATTTTCGGGATTTCCATAGTTTTTTCTATTTTTTCAGAAAAACCGGCGTAAAATCCACATGATCGCCCGAAACCAGATGCCACTCGATGCCTTCCTGCTGCCCTTCCACAGCCCAGCGCAGGCTGTCCGAATGCAGGTGGCCGTAAATGCAGCGCTGCACGCCGTACTTCTGCATCAGGGCGATCATCGGGCCGCAGCGAAAATTCGCGTACAACGGCGGATAATGCAGGAAGCAGATGATTTCCTCCGGCTTTCCCTCGGCGCCGCATTTGAGCGAGGCCTCCAGCCGCATTAGCTCACGCCGGAATATCTTTTCGTTGTGCGGATCGGAAAAGTCCTCTTCAAACGGCCATCCCCGCGTACCGCACAATGCCGTTTTCTCATAGAAAAAGCAGTTATTGTGTAAAAAATCAATACTTGTGAATCCGTTTTCCTGCAAAAAACGGTGCATTTTAGCCGCCGTTTCCCACCAAAGGTCGTGGTTTCCCTTCAGGATCAGCTTGCGCCCCGGCAGGCTGTCGATCAAGGCAAAGTCGCTTTGGGCTTCCCGCAGGCTGATCCCCCACGAGATATCGCCGCCCAGTACGACCGTATCCTCCGGCGTGACAAGCGCACGCCAGTGCCGCTCGATCTTTTCCATGTATCCCTGCCATCGTCCGCCGAAAATATCCATCGGCTTTTCCACACCCGTTGCCAGATGCAGGTCTGCCAGCGTATAAAGCGCCATGCTTACAGACCCTTCAGCAGCGCAACCGTAGAAAGGATTTCCGCCTTATCCACCACACGGTCAAAGCGCGGCGCCTGATCTGCCAGAGCGGCCAGCGGCGCAGGTGCCTCCACACCGGTCAGCCCGGACAATACCGCCAGCTGCGAAATATCATCCCGCTCCAGCGTGCCGCCGAGCGCTTCGATCACCGCGCGGCAGAACTTGAACGGCGATGCCGTCGAAGCAATCACCGTCGGCGTTTCGTCGCCGGTGCGGGCACGGTACTCCTCGTATACGCGAACCGCTACCGCCGTATGCGTATCGCACAGGTAATGCTCCTGCTCCCACAGGGTGCGGATGGTTTCCGCTGCCTGCGCATCCTCGCAGCAGCCCGCATCAAAGTCCGCAGATATCTTTTCAAAAACCTCTGCTGCAACCTGATAGCTGCCATCTTCGGACAGACGTTCCATCAGCTCTGCCACCATCCGGTCATCCTGCCCGGAAGCCATGAACAGCAGGCGTTCCAGATTGGAGGAGATCAAAATATCCATCGACGGTGAGGATGTGGTGTAAAAATCACGGTTTTTATCGTACGTACCGTTCTTTTTGAAAAAGTCGGTCAGCACATTATTGCGGTTGGAGGCGCAGATCAGCTTGTTCACCGGCAGCCCCATCCGCTTTGCGATATATGCTGCCAGAATGTTGCCGAAGTTGCCGGTCGGCACACAAATGTTGATCTTTCCGCCCATTTTCACCGCGCCGGACTGCACCATATCGCAGTAGGCGGAAATATAATATGCAATCTGCGGCGCAAGACGGCCCCAGTTGATCGAGTTGGCGGAAGAGAGCATCATACCATCCCGATCGAGCGCCGCGCGCGTTGCCTCATCGGTGAAAATGCGCTTGACTGCACTCTGCGCATCGTCAAAATTGCCGCGGATCGCTACAACCTCAACATTTTCTCCCTTCTGCGTGACCATTTGCAGCTTCTGCATCGGGGAAACACCATCCACCGGATAATACACCATGATCTTTGTACCTTCCACATCATGGAATCCATCCAGCGCCGCCTTCCCCGTGTCGCCCGAGGTAGCAACCAGAATGCAGGCCGTACGGGTCTCGCCGGTTTTGCGCAGCGAAGCGGTCAGCAAATGCGGCAGCATCTGCAACGCCATATCCTTAAACGCGCAGGTCGGGCCGTGCCACAGCTCAAGCATATGCTTGCCATCGGCAAGCGGCACAACCGGCGCCGTATCCTTCCCGCCGAATTTATCGTCTGCATAAGCCTTTGCCGCGTACCCCGCCAGCTCCTCTGCCGAAAAGTCGGTCAGAAATTTGCCGAGCACCAGCGCCGAGCGGCCCTTGTAATCCATATTGGCCAATGCATGCCAGTCCTCCGCCGCAAGCGTTGGAAACGAGGTCGGGCAATACAGGCCGCCGTCCGGTGCGATGCCGTTGGCGATTGCATAAGCCGCAGATACCTTGCGGGATTTATCCCTTGTGCTTACATATTCCATCATCTGATACCTCCGCTGTTATCCCAGCATTTTTTGTATAAACCTATATGCATTCTCGTAGAACAGATCGTCCACGGTTTGCTGTGTGTAGCCCAGTGCGCTCATACGGTCAGCCAGACGGTACAAGTCGGCTGCACCGTCGATCCCGGCGGGCAGCAGGTCGCACCCGTCAAAATCGCAGCCCAGTGCAACGGTTTTCTCCCCATACAGACCGAGAAAGCGCTCAATATGATCGATCACATCATCAATCGACGAATCACTCTGCCGCACCAGAAATGGGGTGTACAGATTGATGCCGACCAATCCGCCGCGCCGCGCGATCTCTGCAAACTGCCGGTCGGTCAGATTGCGCGGATGCCGGCACAGGCCGCGCGCATTGCTGTGTGACGCCGTAAACGGCTGATCGATCGCCTCACACACCTCCCAAAAGCCCTTTTCGGACAGATGGGATACGTCTACAATGATCCCGCGCGCCGCACAATCCTGCACAAGCCTGCGCCCCGTTCCGGTCAGACCTTGCTCCTGATCCACCGACGCAGGACAGCCAAACCGGCTGCAGCGGTTCCAAACCGGTGCGATCATGCGCACACCCGCATCATAAGCAATTTGCAAGGCATCCTCCCGGTCGGGCAGCAGCTCTGCCCCTTCAACAGAAAGGAACGCCGCCGCTTTGCCCGCACGTGCCGCTGCATCCAGCTCCGCCGCAGAAGTGCAGGGCGTCAGCCAGTCTGCATTTGCCGCAAACTCCCGGCGGGCCGTCTGCAGCATTCGGTCAAACCGCTCCTCCGGCGGGGTATCCAGCAGGCAGCGGCGCGTCCGTGCTGCCGCTCCGTCCGGTGCGCGCGCACCGCAGAACAAGGCAAAAAACTGTGCATAGTGCGCATACTGCTGCACTGCCGGCCGGTTGATGTGCAGATCATTTTCCCGCAGCACCCGGCCGGTCTCGCAGCATTCATACAGGGTGTCGCAGTGCAGATCGAACAGCTTCATTCTCACCCTCCAAACGCATTTTCCCAATGATGAATCCGCGGCGGCAGCGGACTGTCCTCCGTGCCGTACACCTCGATCACATCGAAGCGCGGCTGCAGGCGCGTAGGATGGCTCTGCAGCCACTCCTGCGCTGCCGCAAGGATGCGCGCCTGCTTTTGCGGCGTAACGAATTCACGGGCAGCGGCAAACCGGTCATCCTTCCGCGTTTTGACCTCAACAAAAACAATATATTGCCCCTGCACCGCGATCATGTCGATTTCTCCAAACCGCGTGCGGAAATTCCGCATCTCAATCCGGTAACCCCGGTGCTCGAGAAACGCACAGGCGGCCGATTCTCCCCACGCGCCCCTCACCGCGGCGCCTCGGGATGCTTTTGATAGAATTTTTTCAAAAAGGTCTGCCGGTGGATCGGACAGGGGCCGTGCATCAGCAGCGCCTCGTCATGCGCTTTTGTCTCATACCCCTTATGCTTTTCAAAACCGTACTGCGGATAACGCTCGGCGAACTGCCGCATCAGACGGTCACGCGTTACCTTCGCCACAATAGAGGCCGCCGCCACCGACGGCACCTTGGCATCCCCGGAAACCACACAGGCATGCGGGATACACAGCCCTTCCGAACGGTTGCCGTCCACATAGGCAAAATCCGCCGGGCGGGTCAGCCCCTCAACCGCCTGCCGCATCGCACGGTAGGTAGCCTGCAAAATATTGATCTCATCGATCACGCGCTCATCCACCAGCGATACCGACCATGCAAGCGCCTGTTCGGTAATCGCATCGAACAGCATCTCGCGTTTTTTTTCGCTGAGCTTTTTGGAGTCGTTCAGCCCGTCGATCACAATACCGGCTGGCAGGATCACCGCTGCTGCACATACCGGTCCGGCAATCGGCCCGCGCCCGGCCTCATCCACGCCGCACACCGACGCATACCCCTGCGCCCATGCTTTTTCTTCAAATTCCCATGTCATATCATCAAATCTCCACGCACAAACGCGCAAACAAAATGGAAAATTGCCATGCAATTTTCATCACGATCCACAGCGTATACGCCAATCCTATCCTCCGGCTTCGGGCACCGTGCGCGGCATCCTCCAAAAGCCGTCTTAGAATAGAAAGCGCCTTGTGCGCTCCCCTATACGCTTTCGAGCGTGATCCGTCCCAGCACGCCGCCGCGGAATTCATCCAGCAGGATATGCGCCATGCGTTCGGTATCGATCTCTCCGCCGCGCAGCAAAAAGCCGCGCCGCCGCCCGGCCTGCTGCAAAAGCGCATAACCGAGGAAATCGCTCTCCTCCGGAATCGAGATGCCGTACCGTTCAATGATTGCCTGCGGCGCCTGCACAGCAAGCAGCTCCATCAGCTTACAGCCCAGCGTTTCCACATCAAGAATATCGTCTTTGATCGCTCCGGTACAGGCCAGCAGGATACCCACACGCTCATCCTCAAACTTGGGCCACAGGATACCCGGCGTATCCAGCAGGTCAATGCCGCTTTCCACCCGGAACCACTGGCTGCCGCGGGTCACGCCCGGCTTATCCGCTGCCTTCGCGGATTTTCGTCCCAGAATACGGTTGATAAAGGTGGACTTGCCCACATTCGGAATGCCGACCACCATCACGCGCACCGCTTTGCCCACAAGCCCCTTTTCGTTCCATTGCGCGATCTTATCCGCCAGCAGTGTGCGCACCGCGTTTGCAAACGCCTGCGTGCCCGTGCCTGCACGGCTGTCTGTTTCGATCACTGCCATGCCCTGACTGCGGAAGTATTTCGCCCACTCTGCGGTTTTCTGCGGGTCGGCCAGATCGATCCGGTTGAGGATGATCAGTCTGGGCTTGCCCGCTGCGATCTCATCCATATCCGGGTTGCGTGACACCTGCGGGATGCGTGCATCGACAACCTCGCACACCGCATCCACCTGCTTGATATACTCCGCCATCTGGCGGCGGGTTTTGGTCATATGACCGGGATACCACTGAATATTCATCGTTATGCCACCGTTCCAAATCTGTCCAACGGGTAGACAACACGCAGCACGTGTCCTAAAATATATCGTTCATCCACCATGCCCAACTGACTCCAGCGACTGTCTGTGGAGTAGTTGCGGTTATCACCCATTACGAATACACTACCCTCCGGCACGGTCTGCGGATAGACCATATCACCCATTTTTTCCAGTGTATTGATTTTTTCCGCGATATACGGTTCATCTAACACTGCGCCGTTGACCAGCACATCCCCCGTGACCGGATCGATATCAACCGTATCGCCGCCGACCGCAATAATGCGTTTCACGATCGGCTGATCCCGATAAAAGCCCTCTTTACGGAGCACCACAATATCGCCCTTTTCCGGCTCATAGCTCCAGTTACTGACCAGCATGATGCTGCGGTCTTCCAATGTCGGATACATCGAAGTACCATCCACCCCGATCAGCCGTACAAAAAATGTGAAAACCACTACAAAAAAAATCAGCACGACCATCAGGGATTCACCCCAGCCGAACAGTTCACTGGAAAAGCGGCCTTCCTGTTTTTTCTTCCCTTCTGTCTGCGTTTCCTGCATGATAATCCCTCCAAGCTGCAAACATACAATTTTATTATATCTGTATCTGCGCATACGCGCAAGTGCCAATCCGTTTTACAAAATGCAAAAACGGGGAGCAAAACGCTCCCCGTTTTTGTAGTTTTGACAAATCAAACCTTTTCTGCAACCTTAGCAGCCTTGCCTACGCGGCCGCGCAGGTAGTACAGCTTAGCACGGCGAACCTTACCGCTGCGTACAACCTCGAACTTCGCAACGTTCGGGGAGTGTACCGGGAAAGTCTTCTCAACGCCTACGCCGTAAGAAATGCGGCGAACGGTAACCGTCTGGTTTACGCCGGTGTGCTTCTTGGCAATGATGATGCCTTCGAACACCTGAATACGCTCACGGTTGCCTTCCTTGATCTTTGCGTGTACCTTTACGGTATCACCGATCTTCAGCTCCGGCAGGTCGCTCTTCAGCTGCTGCTCGGACAGTACTTTGACCAGATCCATTTTTCAGTCATCCTTTCGTCTTAGACATTCTTGCCCTATTTCTCCGGCAGAGAAAACCATGCTGCCATAAATAAGCAGAGGAATGCCCGTGTTACCGAAATATCATATCATATCCCATCATTCTTTGCAAGCATTTTTTTCGAAAAATATCCACCGGTGCGCGAACTGTATACTTGTGCCGTGTATTCGGTTTATAGTATACTATAAATGAACTTTATTTGTAAAGGAGCTCGATACCATGTGGGCTTATGAAAGCGTATTCTATCAAATCTATCCGATCGGCTTCTGCGGCGCGCCGCAGAGCAACGACGGCGTCACCGTTCCGCGCATCCGCAAGGCGGGCGACTGGGCCGCGCATATCGCCAAGCTCGGCTGCAACGCAGTGTACTTCTCTCCCATCTTCGAATCCGACAGCCATGGCTATGATACGCGCGATTTCCGCAAAGTAGACTGCCGTCTCGGCACCAATCAGGATTTTGCCGCTGTCTGCAAAACCCTTCATGAAAACGGTATCCGTGTTGTGCTGGACGGCGTGTTCAATCATGTTGGCCGCGGCTTCTGGGCCTTCCGCGACGTGCAGGAGAAAAAATGGGACTCCCCCTATAAAGACTGGTTCCACATCTCCTTTGAAGGAAACTCCGGTTATAACGACGGCTTCTGGTATGAGGGTTGGGAAGGCCACTACGAGCTGGTCCGCCTTAATCTGCGCAATCCTATGGTCGTGCAGCACATTTTCGACTGTATCCGCGGCTGGGTGGAGGCGTTCGATATCGACGGCCTGCGTCTGGATGTCGCTTACTGCCTGGATCAGGACTTTATCCGTCAGCTCCGCGCATTCTGCAACACGCTCAAGCCGGATTTCTTTCTTGTGGGCGAACTGCTTCACGGCGATTACAACCAATTTGTCAGCGATGATAAGCTGCACTCCTGCACCAATTACGAGTGCTATAAGGGTTTATATTCCTCGCTCAACAGCATGAATCTGTTCGAGATCACCCACTCCCTGCTGCGGCAGTTCGGCCCGGAAAACTGGACGCTGTACCGCGGCAAGCATCTGCTCTCCTTTGTTGACAACCACGATGTCACGCGCGCCGCCTCTATCCTGCAAAATCCCGCGCATCTGCCGCTCCTTTATGCGCTGCTGTTCGGTATGCCGGGCATCCCCTGCATTTATTACGGCAGCGAATGGGGCACATTCGGCGAAAAACATCAGGGAGACGACGCCCTGCGCCCTTCATTCGAAACGCCCGAATGGAACGGGCTGACCGACCGTATCGCCGCCATGGTCAAAGCGCATCGCAGCAGCAAAGCCCTGTGCCACGGCGATTTTAAGCAGCTCGTCCTGACGAATAAGCAGTGCGTCTGGGAACGCATCTGCGATGGAGAGCGCGTGCTGATTGCCGTCAATATCGACAGCGAGCCCTATACGGCGCATTTCGATGCGCGCTGCGGCCGCGCCGTCGATCTGATCACCGGAGAAATGCATGATTTCGGCGGCGGCAGCGAACTGCCCCCGTACTCTGCTTTTTTCTGGCAGTGCGAACGCTGACCTTCTTGCGGGTCTGCACCAACAAACGAAGCGCCTATGCAGGCTCCCTCTGCATAGGCGCTTATCATTTCAGAAAATCACGACCTCTTCAGCTAAATGTAATCCACCACCAAAGTGTGCACACTATTGTCCGACAAGGTAACCAAAAACTCCACATAACCGTCCGCACGGCGGAAGCGCTCCAAGGCTGCCTTGGTCAGCATAAGCGACCGGGACTGCAACATGTAATCCATACCAGCCGCCAGCGTTTGCACTGACCCGTTTTTCATCGCTGTCACGCTGCGCACAGTCCATTTGTCAAGCGGCAGTGGCAGTCTGGGTTCAACCGGCGAAAATGTGTTGTACTCCGCCACCGTCGCCGATGTGTTTTCCGGCGTTGAGTCGGTTACCCGCAAATCAAACGCCTGCCGGCTGCCGTTTTGCAAATCCACCGATATCGTATAGGTACCGGCACGCAGCTGCGCCAGCACACCGCGCCGCAGGATCAGCGCCCCCGCTGTGCGGTCGAACGAAAAATCAATTTTAGAGAGACCCAGCACAACAGACTGGATATCCTCCTTCCGGGATACCCCCTCCGTCCGTAAACGCACATCCGCGAACCCGCTTGCCTGATAATACCGGTCGAACACGGCCTGCGGCACGTGTTGCTGCTCTGTGCCGCCACTGACCTTTATCACAACGCTCACCTGTGCTCCGTCCGACAGACGCAGCATCAACCGATGCTCCCCCACGGGCAGACTGTTCAGGTATGCAGCCTGCACACGGACGCCTTTCTGCGTTTTCGTATAGTCGATTCTCTCCGACAAGGTTCTGCCGTTGCAGTTTACCGAGGTGACCGAAACATCCGCCGGAACTGTGATCTCCGCTCCGCTTCCTATTGTTTCCGGCTTGTCATGATCCACTGCAATGCAATCAGGCGATACGCCTGCCTCGCTCGAAGTATTCACTGTCTGTCCGCCAATGGTTGCTGTTATGCCGTCAGCCAGCGTATAGCCGGACACCGTGACACTGCTGGCAAAGCTTACACCCGGCGCACGGATCTCCGCACGGTATACCGTGCCATATCCGGTAACGGATGCCGCTTTGTGCGCTTCCATCCGGTAAACCGAGCTTTTCGCCGTCATGCTGACTGTCGCTTCCCCCACAAGGACCATTTCATCCACTGCTGCATCCACAGTCAGCGAAACACGGCTGTTGCCGTTCACCAGAATATTCGTAAACCCCCGTTCCTCAGCGCCCGAAAGAGATTTTTCATAAAGAGCGGCCGCGGTCTGCACCTCAACCTCCCCAATATGGGCAGCGCCCGTTGCAGTTACCTGCAGCAGGCGCCCCATCGGAGACGATACGATCACATGATCGCTCGTCGTATTTATCATTGTTACTGTACCACCGGATACAATCAGCGACCCTTCAACAATCACATTGGTCAGCGTGACCGCATCCGATCCCACACCCTCTGTAATATACAAATCGCCGGGAACGGTCACATCGGACAATGTGCAGCTTTCCGAAATGGTCACATTTTGAGTATCCGTTTTCAGATCGGCTGCGGTATATGCTTTGCCTGCCGTGGAAAGCGACGTGCCCATATAATAGTACAGGATCTTTGCCACCTCGCCGCGCGTTACCACGCGCTGCGGCTTGAACGTGCCGTCGCTGTAACCGCCGAGGATCCCCTTATCTGCCGCTGCCTTGATATAAGCCGCTGCCCAGGAGGACACCGCTCCCTTGTCGGTAAACGGCAGATCAGCCGCCGTAACATTGCCCGGATCAGCCTTGAACAGCCGTCCAATGATCACTGCCGCCTGTTCACGGGTAACTTTTCCCTGCGGATCCATACGGTTTGCCGCAACCCCGTTGATATAGCCGTATTTGACCGCAATCCGGACAGTATCATAATACCACGCATTTTTTGAAACATCGGTATAAGAAATCGCTGTCATCTCAGTAAAATGAAACGCCCGGTTGATATAGCGCATAAACTCCGCACGGGTCATCGCGCGATCCGGCTCGTATTTGCCGGTCGTCTGGCTTGGGTTGATCACACCCTCGCGATCCAGATATTCAATGTATTCTTTGGCCCAATGCCCGCTTAAATCCGATGCATGAGCCGCCGGAATCATCCCTGCCAGCAGCACGGCGCACAACAATGCGGATAACAGTCTCTTTCTCATATCAACACGCCCTTTATTGAATGCTACATTCAGTATAGCATACAAAAATATTTTTGACAACTACCATTCTTTTCATGTATTTTTTACAAAGCCTACAAATATCCTGCCCTTGCGGCTGGTACCGCCAAATACTGTGATCCGTGCCCGTCCCGCACCGCGCACCGTCAAGCGGTCTCCCTCCTGCACCTGCCGTTCCGGCTTCAGGCATGGCATATTGTTCAGATACACCAACCCTTTTTCGATCCGCTCCTGCGCTGTTTTGCGCGGCAAACCGAAAACCAGCGCCGCAACACTATCCAGCCGTGGAGACGCAACCGATCCGCTTCCCTCCTTTTCCTCTGCCACAGGGACGCGCAGATCGCTGAGCGCCTCACGCGTCAGCGAAATCTGTTTTCTGCCGGCCTTGGCAAAATGCAGTAAAATAAATTCCGCCATTTCCTCCAGCACCAGAATATCCGCACCATCCTCGTGCACCAGAATATCCCCGATCACCGACCGGTCGATCTGCAGCCCCATCAGCGCCCCCAGATAATCCCGATGCGTCAGCGTATCTCCCTTACACTTACGGGCGCGCAGCAGGGCAAGCGGCGCAGCAGCGCGGGCGTCTTCTTCCTCCATATAATCCGGATAAAACAGGTAAACGCCGCGTTCGGCATCCTCATATCCGCCCCAGAACAGGGCATGGCCGCCTGCCCCTGCCAACCGGACTGCATCCGCGCACAATGCACGCTCTGCCATGGATAAAAAGCGCGTGCGGGTCATATAGCTGCGTGTCATACAGATCTGCTCCTGATCCAGCAAACCAGCCAACAGCAGCCGCTCTTCCGCAGTGTGCGCCAGCGCAGCCAAAATCTCATGTTTCGTTTTCAAATCCGTCGGTCCCCATTCCCTTTATGCCACACCGCAGAACATCCTCTGTCTGCGGGCTATATGTGATGAAAAACGGACTTCCCCGCCCGTTCTGCTGAACAGTCTCTCGATCGACACCACGCTTTCGATCGAATTTGCGACTGCGAACCGCGCCCTTCGGGCACAATTCTCCGTCCCCTTGTATAAAAACCCACGCACCGGTCGCGGGTTTTTATGAAAATTGCAGTTTACTGCAATTTTCTATTGGATGCGCGCTGCCGCGCGTATTGCTCACGCTTTATAACAAAATACTTTTTCGACAGACTGCAGTACTATTGTACTATTTTCATTTTTAAGATACAATAGAAAGAACACAGACTGCCCCCTGTTTTTTCATCCGGCAGTCGCTTCCGTTGGCACCACAAGACAAGGAGTGATCTGCTTTGGCAGTAAAAGATGCAGTACTTCACGCGCTGGAAGAAGCACGCGGCACACGCTTATCCGGCGGACGGCTGGCCGAGCAGCTCGGCGTCTCACGCGCCGCGGTGCATAAAGCGATCGGTGTGCTGCGCAGCGAGGGGCTGTCCATCGACGGCATCACCGGCGAGGGCTACCGGCTCGCGCCGGATGATGACAGCCTCACCGCTGCGGGTGTGCAGGCGCTGCTGGATACCCAAACGATCGGCCGCGAACTGCTGGTGTTTCCCACCCTTTCCTCTACAAATACTGTAATGAAAGAGCAATATCTGAACCGTCCGCATGGTTTTGTGCTGCTGGCCGAAAGCCAGACCGCGGGCCGTGGACGGCTTGGACGCAGCTTTTCCTCCCCACCGCACACGGGCATTTATCAAACCATCCTGCTGCATCCCACTCTGCCGGTGTCACAGATCCAATTTGTCACGATTGCGGCGGCTGTTGCCGCGGCAGAGGCGATTGAACAGACCGCAGGCTTTTCCCCGCAGATCAAGTGGGTCAACGATGTGCTGATGGAGGGACGCAAGCTGTGCGGCATCTTGACAGAAGCCTCGATTGAAGGAGAAACCGGCGCGGTCACTTCGCTTTGTGTCGGGATCGGCATCAACCTGCGTCCCAACCCCGTCTGGCCGGAAGAGGTACGTGCCGTTGCAGGCGCTTTAAGCGAGTTCGGCTGCGTGCCGCGCCGTGCCGTGCTGTCCGCTGCCCTGCTTTCCCACTTCGAGCACGCCTATGCCTTGCTGATATCCGGGCAGCAGGACGCTCTGCTGGCACGCTACCGCAGCCGTCTCTGCTGTCTTGACAAATCCATCACTGTCATCTCCCCCGCCGGCCGCTATTCGGCTGTATGCACCGGACTGGATGACAATGGCCACCTGCTGATCCGCACCGCGGACGGACAAACCCGCCCGCTCTCCACCGGAGAGATCAGCATCCGGCTTTAACACCCCTATTTTACCAAAGGAGTTTTCCACCATGTTTCAAACCGCCGCAGGCATTACCATCCCTTTCCCCGAAAAACTGCACGAACAATATCAGCGCGAAGGCGACAGCCTGATCTGTAATCTAAGTTTTGAAAAGCTTGCCGATTTTATATCCGCTTACTACGCTATGCTGCAGGAACCCCTATTCTTAGCCATCCATCCCGACGCCGAGCAGGAGGAAGTGTGGTATTTGGACGGCATGACCAAAAAACAGCTTACCACCATTCTGGATGGCTATGGCGAACTGCTGTATCAGGACGGCCTTTCCGCTTTTGCTATCGGCTCGCTCGCTACGGAAGACGAGCTGTTTGTACAGAAATACAAGATACTTTCTCTATACAGCACACAAGCCGACCGCTACGAAGCGCTGCTGCAGCGCTTTGGCCTGACCCGTACAACACACCTGATCACCGCATGGGATACTTTTTCCGAACAACATCCCGGCTCCGCCGAACGTCTCGAGATCGCCGGGCAGACCGTACCGGATATGATCCAGGCACTGTGCGCAATCGGCATGTACCGTGGCTGAGCGTCATCCCATCATCGCGCTGCCCAAGTGTCTGAAAAACTGCTGCCTGTGCAGTGATACACATTTCCAAAATATCATGTGGTGAAAATTATATTCAACCCCCACCCTCTTCACCATAAAATCAAACAGCTGATGCCACCGGACTTTTTCGGTGGCATCAGCTGTTTTGTCATTTCATCAGAAATATTTGCAAGCGTTCACGGGCTGCATCCCCCTGTCTTTCCGGCAGGACGCTATCCCGTAAGAAGAGATCGATAAATAGCGGCAATGCAGCCGGGGGATCGTAAGCGTATTGGAACGCAAAACGAACACTATACGCTAACGCAGCCAAATCAGAGCTTAGCAAGCTCCTGTGCGATCAGCTTGTTGATGATCTGCGGATTGCCCTGCCCCTTGGAAGCCTTCATGCACTGGCCTACCAGGAAGCCGGTGACATTCTTGCCCGCCTTAAAGTCGGCAACCGCCTTTTCGTTCTTTGCGATGACCTCCTGCACGATGGCAAGGATCGCGCCTTCGTCCGACACCTGTTTCAGACCCATGCGCTCGACGATTGCTTCCACCGTTTCGTCAGTTTCAAACATCGCGGGCAGCACCTTTTTGCCTGCTGCGCCCGAAATCGTACCGGCCTCGATCAAACGGATCAGATCGACCAGCTTGTCCGCCGTCAGCTTGGTGTCCGGCAGTTCTACTGCCTTGTCGTTCAGATACTTGGAGATATCCGACAGGATCCAGTTCGCTGCCGCCTTGGGCTTGACCTGCTTAGCCGCCGCATCCAGCAGTTCGGCCTTGGCAAAGCTGTCCGAAATCAGGCGTGCTTCCATCGCCGTCATGCCGTATTCGTTCAGATACCGCTCATAACGCGAGATCGGCAGCTCCGGAATTTCGCTTTCGATCTGCTGCATCCACTCATCCGAAATTTCGACCGCGATCAGGTCCGGATCGGGGAAATACCGGTAATCCTGTGCATCCTCCTTGGTGCGCATGACCGTGTTCTTGAGCTTCACATCATCCCAGCGACGGGTCTCCTGCTGGATCTCACCGCCGGCCTCGACCACCTCGATCTGGCGGTTGATCTCGTAATCGATCGCACGCACCGCGCCCGAGAAGGTGTTGATATTCTTCATCTCCACACGGGTACCCAGCTCTTCCGAACCCTCCGGACGGATGGATACGTTGACGTCGCACCGAATCGAACCTTCCTCCATCTTGCAGTCGCAGATATCCAGATAGGACAGCGTGGTCTTGATCATTTCGAGGAATTCCTTCGCTTCCGCCGAGGAATGCAGATCAGGCTTGGTGACCATTTCAATCAGCGGTACACCGCAGCGGTTAAAGTCCACAACCGTTCCGTCGATCTCGTCGTGCAGCAGCTTGCCCGCATCCTCTTCAAAATGGATGCGTTCCAAACGGCAGGACTTCTTTTCGCCGTCAACATAGAAGAACACTTCGCCGTTTTCGCAGATCGGCACATCAAACTGCGAGATCTGGTACGCCTTGGGCAGATCCGGGTAAAAGTAGTTTTTGCGGTCCGCCTTGCAGAGCTGGTTGACCGTGCAGCCGGTCGCCTTGCCCATCTTGGCCGCATAGTGGACGACCTGCTTATTCAGCACGGGCAGTGCGCCCGGCATACCGGTGCATACCGGGCAGGTATGGGTATTGATCGGCGCGCCGAACGAGGTCGAGCACGAGCAGTAAATTTTGCTTTTGGTAGAAAGCTCCGCGTGCACCTCAAGGCCGATAACAGCTTCGTATTTCATTTGTCGTTTCCTCCTTTACAGTGCCGCGATGATATTTTTCAGGCCGGATGCCTGCTCAAAGGCCAAACCGGCGTTCAGCAGGGTCTGCTCGCCGAAGCGCGGGCCGATGAGCTGCATACCGATCGGCATTTTGTTCTGATCGAAGCCGCAGGGCTGCACCAGACCCGGCAGACCCGCGATGTTGACCGATACCGTGCAGATATCGCCGGCATACATTTCAAGCGGGTTGGTCGTTTTGGCGCCGATCTCATACGCGGTGGTCGGCGCGACCGGGGTCAGGATTACATCGCACTTTTCAAAGGCAGCGGCAAACTCTTCACGGATCTTGCGCTGTGCCGCACGCGCTTTTTTATAATAGGCATCATAATAGCCGGAGGACAGCACATAGGTGCCCAGCATGATGCGGCGCTGCACCTCTGCACCGAAGCCTTCCGAGCGGGATTTGGTATACAGTGCGATCAGATCATCGCCTGCGTTCGGCGTGCGGTAGCCGTATTTTACACCGTCAAACCGCGCCAGATTGGACGATGCCTCAGCAGAGGACAGGATGTAATACACCGGCAGTGCATATTCAACCAGCGGCAGCGAGATTTCAAATACCTCAGCGCCGAGATTTTTGTAGGTTTCCGCAGCGGCAAGCACATGCTCGCGCACCTCATCCGAAATACCGGCGCCGAAATACTCCTTCGGCAGACCGATCTTCATGCCCTTGATGTCGGCGTTCAGGTTAGCGCGTGTCGAGCCTGCAAACGGCGCCTGCACCGAGGTCGAATCATGCAGCGGGTCATGGCCGGTGATCGCGTCAAACAGCATCGCCGTATCCTCGACCGAACGGCCGAACGGGCCGATCTGGTCAAGCGACGACGCAAAGGCGATCAGGCCGTAGCGGGATACCGCGCCGTACGTCGGCTTGAGGCCGACCACGCCGCAGAACGATGCCGGCTGGCGGATCGATCCGCCGGTATCCGAGCCAAGCGACAGAGGGACTTCGCCCGATGCCACGACCGCCGCCGAGCCGCCGGACGAGCCGCCCGGAACACGGTTCAGGCCGTGCGGGTTGTGTGTCGGATGAACAGCGGAGTTTTCACAGGAAGAACCCATTGCAAACTCATCCATATTCGCCTTGCCGGTCATAACGATATCATGCGCTGCCAGCTTGTCCATCACTGTGGCGTTATACGGCGGCTTGAAGTTATGCAGGATCTTGGAAGCGCAGGTGGTCAGCGTCCCCTTGGTGCAAATGTTGTCCTTAATTGCAACCGGAATACCGGCCAGTGCGGACAGTTCCTCCCCGGCGGCGCGCTTCCGGTCCACCGCTTCCGCCTGCGCCAGCGCAGCTTCTTCGGTGACGGTTACATAACCCTGCACCTTGTCTTCCACTGCTGCGGTGCGGGCGAAAACGTCCTTCGCCAGCTCGACCGCTGAAATTTCCTTGCTTGCCAGCAGAGCGGACAGCTCGGCCGCTGTTTTTTCGTAAAGTGCCATATTCTGTCCCTCCTCTTATTCGACCACGCGCGGAACGGCAACGCCGCCCGCCTGAAAATCCGGTGCGTTCGGCTCGATCAGCTCATCCGGGGTATATTCCTGAATGACCTCATCCTCGTGGAACGCGTTCTTGCGCTCGGTGTTGATCACGTCGGTGATGTCGCCCAAGTCCAGTTCGGCCAGCTTGTCCACCATGCCGACGATACCCTGCATGTCGTCCGCCAGACGGTCAAAAATACCGCCTGTCGAGTCCAGACGCGCAAGGGATGCGATGTGTTCAATTTCTTTTCTCGAAATTGCCATGTCAAGATTCCTCCTGCTCTATCATTTTTTTGAATTCTTCTTCTGTTAAAACCGGAATGCCCAGTTCCGCCGCTTTTTGCAGCTTGCTGCCTGCGTTTTCTCCGGCTACGACATAGCTCGTTTTTTTGGAAACCGAGCCGGACGCCTTGCCGCCAAGCGATTCGATCAGGTCGTTGATCTCCTTGCGGGTATAAAGCGTCAGGCTGCCCGTAGCCACAATGGTCTTGCCTGCCAGCAGATCGCTTTTCGCGGTTTTTTCTCCGATAAAATTAACGCCTGCCGCACGCAGCTTTTCAATGAGCACCTGCGACTGCTCGAGCGCACGCCACGCGGCGATGCTTTCCGCAGTGGTCTGCCCAATATCGCGGATGGCGGTCATTTCCTCCACCGACGCCGCCAGCAGCGCATCCAGACTGCCGAAATGGTCGCTCAGCACCCTGCCCGCTTTTTGGCCGACGTGCCGGATCCCGAAGGCGAACAGCAGCCGCGACAGGTCACGCGTTTTGCTTGCCTCGATGCCGCGCAGCAGGTTATTCGCCCATGTGTCCACCTTTTTGCCGAGCGGTAACAACTGCTCGACCGTCAGGTCATACAGGTCGGCGGCAGATTTCACCAGTCCCGCATCAATCAGCTTTTGCAAGTTGCCTTCGCCGCAGCCGTCGATATCCATGGCATCACGCGAGGCAAAATGCATCAGGTTGCGCAGCAGCTGTGCAGGGCAGGCCGCACCGGTGCAGCGGATCGCCGCTTCCTCTTCATCGTTAAACACCGGCGCGCCGCACACCGGACAAAATGCCGGCATTTCATAGGGCTGCGTCTGCGCGGGGCGCTTATCTGCCACGACCCCGATGATTTCGGGGATGATCTCGCCCGCCTTGCGGACGGATACCGTATCGCCGATGCGCACATCCAGCTGGCGGATAAAATCGCGGTTATGCAGTGTTGCGTGGGCAACCGTCGTGCCCGCCAGCCGCACCGGTTCGAGTACGGCGTTCGGCGTCAGCACGCCTGTCCGACCGACTGAGATCACAATATCCCGAAGCAGGGTCTGCTTGACCTCGGGCGGGTATTTATATGCCGCCGCCCACCGCGGGAACTTGGCCGTTGAGCCGAGCACGCTGCGCTGTGCAAAAGAATTGACCTTGACGACTGCACCGTCGATATCAAAATCCAGCTCGCCGCGCGTTTCACCCATATGCTCGATCTCACGCTGCACCTCCATCGGCGCAGCATAAACCGGATACCGCGGACTGACCGGAAACCCCAGCCGTTTGAGATAATCCAGCGCTGCTGTATGGCTTTCCAGCGCCAGCTCATCCGTATTCTGAATATTAAAACAGAAAATCGAAAGCTTGCGTGCCTTGGTGATCCGGCTGTCCTTTTGCCGCAGCGAACCCGCCGCCGCATTGCGCGGATTGGCGAGCAGCGGCTTTTCGTGCAGCTCGAGTTCGCGGTTGAGCATCTCAAATACGGACCGTTTCATATAAACTTCACCGCGCACGATCAGGTGCGGCGGTGCGTTTTCGAGCTTTTGCGGGATCTCCCGAATGGTTTTAAGGTTGGCGGTCACATCCTCGCCCACCTGACCGTCGCCGCGCGTTGCGCCGCGTACAAATACGCCGTCCACATATTCCAGCGCAACAGAAAGACCGTCGATCTTATATTCGACTACATATTCTGTTTGCCCGACTGCACCCTCTACACGGGTATAAAACTCTGTCAGCTCATCAAAGGAAAATACATCCTGCAGGCTTTCCAGCGGATACGCATGCTGCACCTTGGCAAACCGGCCTGAAGCACTGCCGCCAACCCGCCGTGTTGGGGAATTTTCATCCGCCAGCTCAGGATGCTCGGCCTCCAGCGCACGCAGCTCGCGCTGCATCATGTCGTATTCGTAATCCGAAATTTCCGGTGCATCTTCATTATAATATTTTTCATTGTGATACCGCAGCGTTTCACGCAGTGCGGTGATCTGCCCGAGGGCATCCATGCAAGCACCCCTTCACATTCCAATACAGAATATAGTATACCAAATCTTTGGCCTGTTCGGAAGTATTATTTTCCGTTTTCCGAGGAATTATCATAATCACTGATCTCGCCCAGCAAGTCCCCGCTCAGTTCATCGATCTGCGTATACCGGTCCGGCACCGTGCCGACAATCACCGTATCTGTTACCGGAAAGCGGGTCACTATCTCGCGGTCCTCCGCGCCGAGCGGCGTTAAAATGCGGAAGCCCGCGTGTATCTCGATGATGATATTATGACGGGTCTGGTTGATGCCGGCGGCAGAAAACGCGCTGATGAATTCCGCCTCCATCTGCGTCAAGCCTGCCATGCCGATATCCACGCTCGGCCCCATGCCGCTGAAATAATGCGGTGCGAACACTGTGCCGAGCGGCACTTCGACCGTGGTATGCTCCAAATCCTCCAACCGTTCGAACAGCCCGTTAACAAGCTGCGCCTTGATCCGTCCTATCGCCAGCACATCGGTGCGCAGCGCGGTCACATGGTTTTCACTGTCCCGCTCCAGTATGACCATATCAGCGTAGGTGCCGGGGTCGGAAAACACCAGCTCCTGCATCAGGTTGTTGATCTCCTGCAATGCGCTGTCCTCGCACACGTTGGCGGCATATTCCAGAAATATACGCTGCAGCCGCGCAGCTGTGATCATCCCTGCGGCCGCTGTAACCAACACAAAAAACAACAGCAGCACCGTTCTGCCCTGTTTGTGATATCTGCGCCGCCGCATCCGTCCGCCTCCTTCGGGGTCAGTATACGCCGGAGGAAAAGAAAAAAGAAGCGTCCTTGAACAAATCCGGTAAAAACGGACAACAGACAAAACACCCCTTGATGTAAGAAAATAAAGCTACATCAGGGGGCATCGCTATATGCAAGAGAAAATATACACCAGATTTTGATTTTATCCTTTCTTGCTGCTATCTAAGAATATATGCTCTCTATGATATTCCATGTGTTTTATACTTTTTTCAGAAATCGTAATTTTCATATTGTCTCTCAAATTTAAAGAGATTCTGTCATTGTGATTTAACTCATCCGAAATCATCATACTTTTTCTGCTTCATCCCAAGCACTACCAGATTTTCGTCCTTCATAATCTGTCGTACTACTTTTCCTGATAGGATAATCCTTTCCTGTTTAAGTGCTTGATGAAGGCATCTATATCCATAGACCCCTCTGTTTTCCCGGAAAAGCAATTTGATTTTTCGCGATACCGCATATATTTATCAGGCTTAAATAATAAAAGCACTCCGAATGGAGTGCCTTTATTAACTGGTGGGAGGTGGTGGATTCGAACCACCGAAGTCATAGACGACAGATTTACAGTGTGGAGTAAACCCGCATCCGTAGGGCATCTGCGGTATTTTTCCCTTAAAATTCCCTTGTAAAACACGAAAAATCCCCTCTGCAGGCCAGCACAAAACCGGTTTACGGAGGGGATTTCCTTTGCTTACTTCGACGCCGCAGGGCTTACTTCTCCCGTTTTTTCTATCGATACCCCGCCGTCTACCTGCAGCGCGGGCGGCCGTCCCGTATCATACAAATACGGCGGCGCCCTCACCTTATCATTCATCGACCTGTCCGGATGATCACTTCACAATCCTATCCAGCAGCGCAAACACATCACCGCGGGTGATGAGATCATCGAAGCGAGTATCTTCAATCTCCACGCCCTTGGCGATCAGGCTGTCGTAGTGTTTTTGCGCCCAGTGCTCTTTTTCCGGCTGCACCAGTTCATCGTCCGGCTTCTCCTCCGGCTCATCGTAAGCCAACCCCAGCGTATCCAGAATCCCCTTCGCATACGCCACACCGAACTTCTGCTGATCGGCCAGCGTGTCGACCTGCGCGGCGTCCGCCTTGGTGTCGACAAACACGCCCTCGCAGATCACTGCCGGACAAACCGTATCGCGGATAAACGCATAGTAGTCACCGCGCCTGCCCTTGCGGGTTTTAACACCACGGCTGTTCTGCCCGATCGCCTTGACCTGCTTCTCGATATTCTGCGCGAGCACCTTGCCCGTGCCGCCGTGGATCGTGTGGAACACCTCGAAGCCGTCGCCGCCGCCCGAATTATTGTGAATGTCCACGGCCAGATCGGGGTCATAGGCGTTGCACTCGCGCACCTCCTGACTGACTGTGTCGTTCTCATCCTTGGTGCGGCTCATGCGGACATCCACGCCATACGCGGCGAGGAAATCACGGCAGGCCAGCGCCATCGTGAGGTTGACATCTTTCTCCACCAGATAGCCGACCGCACCGGAATCGCTGCCGCCGTGACCGACGCCGATAAATACCTTCTTCTTGCCCATCGGTTTGCCCTCCTTGTTCTTTTTTCTCATACATACTACGCTGCACACCGGGCGGCCGTTCGCCCCCTCACGCTCCGGGGCGAACAGATAGCCGTCACCGGCGCGGTACATGCCCGTCGAACCGCCCGCATCCTGCACCAGCAGCAGGTCGATGGT
>NZ_JNJN01000038.1 GCF_000701665.1 Agathobaculum desmolans ATCC 43058
TTTGAACCCATTGATACAATAGTCTATCTTGAATACCGGCCTCGATTGCCACTGACACACAGGATTTCCCGGACATTACTTGGGATACTAGTTCTAGCCGTTCTTCTGGTGTCCAGTTCCTATTGAAATTTTTGTGTTTCAGTGCTTCTGGACCGCGGCTATCCTCTGTTCTTACCCATAGTCTCACTTTATCTCGAAAGGATTTATCGCTAATACCTTCTGGCGTTTCTGGCCATTTTCCTTCTCGATACATTTCTACACATTTCCTTTTATACTCATATGTGTACCGCATAATAATACCCCCTCTACTGGGTGTCCAGTAAAGGGGGTACATATCACACATGAAGCTGCGCTTGAGACTGTCGAAAAACTTCGTTTTTCCGACAATCTATGTTTGGACTACGCCAAACATACGCGAGAAAAAAGTTCCTGCACAGAAACTTTTTTCTCGCTCAAAGTATAAACAGTCAGGCACATGTCCTGACTGTTTATGCATTTGCGCTGCAAATGCTGCTTGATGCGCGCCGCCACGCGTATTGCTGACGCTCATCAACAAAATACTTTTTCGACAAGTTAAAACGCAGTTGCCCACATGCAACTGCGCTTCAGCTTTTGCGCTTTCCGCTCCGCCGTACCGGCGCTTTGCCAATCCGATCGGGAAGAACGCATTTTTTCTCTTCGGTCAATCATCACCGTTTTGCTTCGGCGCACCCTTCAGCGCCGCCTGTTTGCAGCGGAAGCGGCCATGCACCGCACGGACTGTACCGCGCGGTGACACCGGCAGCCGAATCCCGAAGATGAGCTTGGTCACCCACAGGAAGAATAGCAGCACCGCAACCGGCAGCACACAGCTTGTGATGATCAGCACCGCGACCGCATCCACAAACCGGCTGAGCATCTGCTCGGCCTTGTCCACCGCACTGGCAATACTGCCGCTCACGCTCTCACCAACCTGTGACAGCCAGCCGCCGCGGCCATCTGTCTCCGCAGAAGTGCTGTCCGCCTGTCCGGCATCGGCTGCATCAGCAGCCTGCTGCACGGCATCAACCGTTTTCTGCGTATCAAAGGTCTGCTCCATCAGTGCGCTCACCTGCAAACTGGCCGGCACGGTCAGGCAGATGATCAAGCCGAATACCGTCAGCCGTGCGGCAAGCCGCAGCAGCACCGCACGGCGGCAGAACAGCCAGGCAATCGTCAGCCCGCATGCGATCGGAATGAGGTACTGAAAGGTCACCAGACAACTCATCGTCAGTAGGAATTTTTCCAGCAAAATCGCACCGACCACCAGCAGAAGGTAGGTTGCCATTTCCGCAATCTGGTTGGCGATCGGCGTGGTCGCATCACCCGGGATAGCCGAAACGGCGATCGACCCGCCGGCTACCGCCGCTGTCAGTTCGGTAACCGTCACCTTCTTTTCGTCCAGCGCAGCGATCGAAGCTGCGTGAAATGCCGGATCGGACAGCCGTCCCGCCAGCACAAAGGCGGACAGCAGCGCCGCCACAACCAGCGCCGCCACCGCAATGCCCTTTTTGACATTAGGGCTGATGCTTTTCATATATCTCCTCCTTGCATATTCAAAGCGCAATCTCCGGCCCCAACGCGACCATACCGTCCGCTGCGCCTTCTGTAACACCCATATTATCTGCCGAAGCCGCAGGTATTGGACACGCCGGCACCTCTGCCTTTGAAAACGCGTCATATGCATACTTCCAACGCTTATTTTGCACGATACCGCTGTTTGCCGTCACCGCATCCGCACGCTGCCGTTTGCGGCGCTGCTCCTTCTGTGCCTGACGCAAACGACCCGCTTCTTCTTGCTTCTGCTCCCGTTCAGCACGTTTTTTCTTCGCACTGATAAGTTGTTCCGCCTGCAGGCGGCTGATTTTCCTCGTGGCACGCTGCAGCAGCGTGCGCAGCGATCGGATCGCGCGCCGCGCCTGCGCAGCATTCCCGCCGGAGGATATGGCCTCACCCTGCAAGCTGTTAATGGTGCCATTGATATCCGAAATCAGCAGATGAACCTGACTCACGTTCACTGCGCGTGCCAGCCGATGATACTTGTTTTTGGTTGAATAGTTCCGCAAATTGACAGGGAACATCGGCTTTTTCTGCTCGGCAGGCTTGTTCATCTCTGCAAATCTGTGCAGCAGTTGCCTTGCCTTTTCCATCTGCTCTGCCGCCGGCGATTTTTCAAAATACTTCCAGTTTTGTGCCTGCTCCCCGGTTACATATACTCCTGTAATATCCGATGCCTGAAGCGTACGCAGCAATCGCATCAGCGTTGCACAGCCCTTCTGAAATTCCTCTGGTCCGCATGCCATTTTTTCCAAAAAACTCGGGTCAATTACCAAATGCTTGCCACTCCCCAGTCCAGCCGCAAGCTGCCGCAGTGCATCTTCCCCTTGCACGCTTCCGGTTACAATCGTAACAGCGGGGAAGCTGTCGCACAAGCTGCTCAGCACCTGATTGACCGCACGCGTCCAATCCGTCTGCCGCCAATCCTCCTGCAATATCAGCATATCCTGCTGCATACCATCCGCAGCAGCCCGCACATGAGACATTTTATCCCCGCTCCGCACCTGCTGTTCTGAGGCCCGATAAGGCATTTGCATCCGTCCAATCCGCTCCACCACCCGTGATCCCTCCATTCTGCAGTGCTGTCGGTTTCATTCCCTTATATGTAACTATCCGACCAAACAGGAAAAAAAGTAATAGGCAACTTGGACAATTTTCAAACACATTTTCATATTCATCCCATAACAGCTAAGTGCGCCGCAGGTCAGCCTGCCTGCGGCGCACAGCTTACCGAACAAATCTTTCTGACGAGTATCAGAAAACACACACGAAAGCGTGCATAAGACAGCATTTGCAGCGCAAATGCATAAAAAGTCAGGACATATGCCTGACTTTTTATACTTCTTATACTTCAAGAGAGAAAAAGTTTCCATAGAAATTTTTCCCTCATTCGCATTTGGCGCAGTCCAAACACAGATCGCCGGAAAAACAAAGTTTTTCGACAGCCCCCGCCACCCGCAGGCGGTTCATTTTATACTCTGCCTTAGCCCAGCGCGGCGATGGATTCCTCAAGCTTTGCGAGGTGCTCGCGGAGCTTATCCGCCTTTTCGCGCTCGACCGCGACGACCTTTTCGGGCGCCTTATCGACGAACTTCGGGTTGTTCAGCTTTTTCATGACGAACGCGATGTCGTCCTCCACCTTGGCCTTTTCCTTGGCAAGGCGGGCACGCTCGGCCTCAAAGTCGATCAGATCGCCCATCGGCATATAGAGCTGCGCATCGCCCGTGACGACCGACGCCATCTTGGCGGCATCCTCCGGCACTGCGTCGATCAGCTCGATCTCGGACGCATACGCCAGCTTGGGGAAGAAGCCCGCGCCTGCGGCAAAGGTCTCCTTCTTTTCCGAAAGGATGAGCACCTTGGCCTTTTTGGAGGGCGGCACGTTCATCTCGCTGCGGCGGTTGCGGATGGCGCGCACCGCGTCCATCAGCGTTTCCATCTGCGCTTCCTCCGCGGCAAAGTGCAGCTTTTCATCATATTCCGGCCACTGGGACACCATGACCGACGGTCCCTCGTGCGGCAGCGCCTGCCAGATGGTTTCCGTAATGAACGGCATAAACGGATGCAGCAGCTGCATCGCGCCGGAAAGCACGTAGCACAACACCTTCTGCACATTTTCATCGCCGTTCTGCAGGCGGGTCTTGGCGATCTCGATATACCAGTCGCAGAAGTTATCCCAGATAAAGTCGTTCAGCTTGGAGGCCGCCAGACCCAGCTCGTACTGGTCGATATTGCGGGTGACCTCGGCCACCAGCGTGTTGTACTTGGACACGATCCACTTGTCCTCGATCGCAAGCTCCGCAGGCAGCTCCGCCTTCGCGTCCTTATCGATCGTCAGGTTCATCTGAATGAAACGGGACGCATTCCAGATCTTGTTGCAGAAGTTGCGGCTGGCCTGCACGCGCTCATCCGAGAAGCGCATATCGTTTCCGGGGCTGTTGCCGGTGGCAAGCGTAAAGCGCAGCGCATCCGCACCATACTGGTCGATGATCTCGAGCGGGTCAATGCCGTTGCCCAGCGATTTGGACATCTTGCGGCCCTGCGCATCGCGCACCAGACCGTGGATATACACGGTTTCAAACGGGGTTTCGCCCATGTGCTCCACACCGGAGAAGATCATGCGCGCCACCCAGAAGAAAATGATATCATAGCCGGTAACCAGTGTAGAAGTCGGGTAGAAATATTCCAGCTCCTTGGTCTTTTCCGGCCAGCCGAGCGTGGAGAACGGCCACAGCGCAGAGGAGAACCAGGTATCCAGCACATCCTCTTCCTGACGGACGTTTTTGCTGCCGCACTTCGGGCAGACGTGAATATCTTCCTTGGAAACGGTCATTTCGCCGCAGTCATCGCAGTAGAACGCCGGGATGCGGTGACCCCACCACAGCTGGCGGGAGATACACCAGTCGTGCACATTCTCCATCCAGCGCAGATAGGTTTTGGAGAAGCGGTCGGGCACGAACTTGGTCTTGCCCTCGTTGACAACGTCCATCGCAGGCTTTGCCAACGGCGCCATCTTGACGAACCACTGCGCCGAGGTCATCGGCTCAACGGTCGTGCCGCAGCGGTAGCAGGTGCCGACATTGTGCTCGTGCTCCTCGACCTTGACGAGGTAGCCGCCCTCTTCCAGATCCTTGATGACCGCCTTGCGACACTCGTAGCGATCCATACCCTCGTACTTGCCGCCGTTTTCGTTAACGGTCGCGTCCTCGTTAAACACCAAAATCTGCTCAAGGTTGTGGCGCTGACCCATTTCAAAGTCGTTCGGGTCATGGCAGGGCGTAACCTTAACGCAGCCCGTGCCGAACTCCATGTCAACATACTCGTCACCGAAAATCGGGATCTCGCGGTTCATAATCGGCAGGATGCAGGTCTTGCCGATCAGGTGCTTGTAGCGCTCATCATTCGGGTTGACCGCCACGCCGGTGTCGCCCATAAAGGTTTCCGGACGGGTGGTAGCAACCACCAGCTCGCCCGAGCCGTCCGCCAGCGGGTAACGGATGTGCCACAGCTTACCCGGCTGGGTCTCATACTCGACCTCGGCGTCGGAAAGCGCGGTCGCGCAGTGCGGGCACCAGTTGATGATGCGGTGCCCCTTGTAGATCAGACCCTTGTTATACAGGTTGACGAATACTTCGCGCACGGCCTTGGAGCAGCCCTCATCCATCGTGAAGCGCTCGCGCTCCCAGTCGCAGGACGAGCCGAGCTTTTTGAGCTGCTCGATGATGCGGTTGCCGTACTGGTGCTTCCAGTCCCACACACGCTCAAGGAATTTCTCACGGCCGAGGTCGTAACGGGTCTTGCCCTCTTCCTTGCGGAGGTTTTCCTCCACCTTGATCTGGGTGGCAATGCCCGCATGGTCGGTGCCGGGCATCCACAGGGTCTCATAGCCTTGCATCCGCTTGGTGCGGATGAGGATATCCTGCAAGGTCTCGTCAAACGCGTGACCCATGTGGAGCTGGCCGGTCACGTTCGGGGGCGGAATGACAATCGTATAGGGTTTCTTGTCCGGATTGACCTCGGCATGGAAAAAGCCGGAGTCGTTCCAAAAGCTGTACAGCTTGTCCTCGACCGCTTTCGGGTCGTAGGTCTTGGGCAGTTCGCTCATTGATCTATCTCCTTTTCGCTTTTGATAACAACAATAAAGAGCACGCCATCCCTACAATAGGACGAAGCGTGCTCCGTGGTACCACCTAACTTCGCGGCAAAGCTGCCGCGCACTCGTTGACCCGTAACGTGGGCGGGGGACGGGAGAGCCTGACTGGTTTCAGCCCTCCTGCTCCAAAGCGACCTTCTCCCCGTCTGCCGAAGGGCTTGCACCAAACCGCCCTCTCTCTAAGCGCGCAAAACAGGGATACTCCTCTTTTTCATTGCATTTCACGATTTAACTTTAACAGTATATCCAGAATCAGCGTATTTGTCAAGCAGATCAGGGAAAATGAGCACCCCGCTTGACTTTTTTTCGCACTGTGGTATACTGATAACAGAAAAGGGCGCAGCCAATTGGCGGCTACTTCCTTAGACGATCAAAAGAGATGACCGCTTGCTTGGAAGGCTGAGGCGGTCATTTTCTTTTGCTGATCTGGTATACCAGACTGGCAAATGCAATGAGCATCATACAAAACTGAATCAGTTCCGGATAAGTAATCATCGCACCACCTCCCCTCTAAATGGGATCGGTGGAAGCAGACCGCCAACCGCTGGGATCGGCTGCGCTGAAAACCAAACGGTTTTCCTGCATTTATCATACCACAGCGGGTGCGAAAAAGCAAATAACGCGCGAACCGGCAAGGCTGATGCCTTGCCGGTTCGTTTTTTCATTCCTCGGGCAGCTCGATCGGGCCATGCTCCCTTTCAAAATCGCTGATGCACCGATTGATCAAATGCATCACCTGACCATTGATCGAACGACCTTCATACTGCGACACATATTTCAGCCTTCTTCTCGTCTCATCATCCAACCGCAAGGACAAATGCTTTTTCTTTTCCATATCCGCACCCATAACACATTTATTATGGGTTCATTTTAAGTGCTTTATGTGGTACAATGTTAGAAAAGAACCCATAACGGGTTCTTAAATTCTTAGGAGATGATTTACATGGATGAACTCAACTACAAAGCTGCCTATCTCTATCTGGTGGGGGCGGTCGATGATGTGATCCGGTCGATCGAGTGCGACGGGGCGCAGACCGAGCCGTATTTCCTCCTTGCGCGCCTGCGGCAGGCTCTCGCCGCCGCAGAGGAACGCGCCATCGGATAAAACCGCCGCAGCGCCGCTGTCCCGTCTCCTTTTTGTAACTTGTTCCCGGTGTTTTATATGCTATACTGGTGGTAAAGAGGTGAGCCTGATGCGCAAAAAACTGCGTACCCTGCTCTGCACCGCACTTCTGCTGCTGTGCGCACTGCCGGTAACGGCGGGAGCCGATACCGGTCCCAAGGACAAGGCGACCATCTATCTGGTTCATCCACCCGCGGGGAACTATTACATCGACCTGCTCTATGTCAGCGACGATACAAGCAGCCTGTATGACCGCAACCATTATGACAGTACCGCCGGTACAAACGGCGCGCAGCTCCGCCCGGCCGATCAAGCCGTGCTGCGCGATGCCGCCCCCGACGGATGGACATTCGTTATACTGGACGGCACGCCCGCACCGACCTGGGCGCAGATCGACAACGAGAACCACATCATCGAGTACCGCTATTTTGGTGTGCCGGATGCGTTCCGCGTGATCCTCGCAGGGGAAAACGGCGTGCAGGTCAGCGAACCAATCGGGCGCACGATGCTCCAGCAGTCCTTTTATTATGACTGCGCGTCCAACACGCTGACACCTACCGGATCGGCGCTTCACTCCTATGCCAAGCAAATCGCGTCCACCCTGCTTCCGACGCTTCTGATCGAAGGGCTGCTGCTGCTCCTGTTCGGTTTTCCGCTCAAACGCAACTGGAAGGTTTTTCTGCTGACCAACCTCAGCACGCAGGTGCTGCTGACCGCCACGCTGGGAATTTTAGCAATGCAAGGCCAGCTTTTGCTCGCGGATTTGCTGTTTTTGCCGGTCGAGCTGGTGATTTTCATGCTCGAAGCACTGATCTACCGGCGCCGTCTGCATACCGACCAGCCGAATCCGCATCCCGTTGTCTATGCGCTGGTCGCGAATAGCCTCAGCGGTATATGCGGTATGGTCAGCCTGCACCTGCTGCTGGATTTGGTGATGCTCTGACAGAAAGGCATGTTTGCACATGAAACGCAGAAAAACGATAATACCCGCCATTCTCATCATCGCAGTGCCCATCCTCACCGCGGGCTTTGCATGGCGGACGGCTGGCAGATGGCAAGTCATCCATACCGAAGCGCGCACCGCACATATGGCACAGGTCGAACACACCGTACCGGACGGCATCCTGCAAGTGCAGGAGCTGCTTGTCCGGCCTGCCAAGCAAAGCGGCGTGACCCTGCACCGCGCGGCGTACTATCCGCAAGCGGAAACGCTTGTATGCTTTTTCGAGGGTGAAGATCCCAACCGGGACATTTATCCGGCAGCGCTGCCCAATGTAAATCCTACCATCCTGCCGGAGAAACACGGCATCACCGTCAAGATTTTTGAGAACGTGCCGCCCGAGGCGCTCTCCGGCGGCGTCACAGTGGAGCTGACCGACTGGCAGTTTGAAAGCTGCCGTCCCGTCACCTTTGTATTTGATCGCTGATTTTGCGCAATCCCCCCTTGCATTTGCCGCAAAACTGTGTTTTAATAGAACTGTTACCTGCGATGAACAGGGAAAGTAGCACCATCCCCCTCTTTTCAGAGAAGGCGGCCTTCGGCTGTGAGCCGCCCAAAGAGACCTGATGTGAAGTTCCCCTGCGAGCACCGGCGCTGAACGGCTTTTCCCAGTAGGCGCAGGCGGCATAACGCCACGTTACCGGCGTTCAATGAGTGCCCGGCGCTGTCCGGGAATCAGGGTGGTACCACGGAAGTGTTTTACGCCTTTCGTCCCTATCTGCGGGACGGAAGGCGTTTTCTTTGTATAGGGGGTATCCCATTCCCCCTATATACGGAAGCCGGTTCCGAGGAAACCGGCTTCCGATACCCCCGGACGCCGTCCAAGACGGCTGGGTCGGGGTATCAAAACCGTGATACATGGCCCAGGCCACCTTCTCTTGACGCTTCGCGTCAATTCACCTTGTGCTCCCGGTTTTGATGGTTTTACAATGCAAAACCTATTTCATGCGCGCTGCTACGCGCAAGCCTTCGTTCCAACAAAATTCCATTCCAAAAGGAGAATGAAACCATGAAAGAAAAGCTGCAAGGCATTTTGCAGGCCGCCAAGGATCAGCTTGCCGCCGCCGCGGACGCCCGCGCGCTCGATGAGGCACGCGTTAAGTTCCTCGGCAAAAAGGGTGAGCTGACCGCCCTCCTCAAGGGCATGAAGGACGTTGCCGCGGAGGAGCGTCCGGTCGTCGGCCAGCTCATCAACGATGTCCGCGCCGAGATCGAAACCATCATTGAAAAGCAGAAGCAGGCCATCGAGCAGGCCGCACTCGCGCACAAGCTCGAAGCCGAAACCATCGACGTTACCCTGCCGGGTGAGGAAGTCGTCATCGGCAAAAAGCACCCGCTCAACATCGTGCTCGATGAATTCAAGGAGATCTTCCTCGGTCTGGGCTTCTCCATCGCGGACGGCCCCGAGGTCGAGCTGGATCACTACAACTTTGAAGCGCTCAACATCCCGAAGGATCATCCCGCGCGCGACACGCAGGACACCTTCTATATTTCGGACAATGTCGTGCTGCGCACCCAGACCTCGGGCATGCAGGTGCGCGTGATGGAAAAGCGCAAGCCGCCGATCCGCATCATTGCGCCCGGCCGCGTATACCGCTCGGACGCGGTGGACGCGACCCACTCCCCGCTGTTCCACCAGATCGAAGGTCTGGTCGTCGATAAGGACATCCGTATGTCCGACCTAAAGGGCATTTTGGAGCTGTTCGCCAAAAAGCTCTACGGCGAGGATACCGTCGTCCGTTTCCGCCCGCACCACTTCCCGTTCACCGAGCCGAGCGCCGAAATGGATATCCAGTGCTACCGCTGCCACGGTGAGGGCTGCCCGCTCTGCAAGGGCGAGGGCTGGATCGAGATCCTCGGCTGCGGCATGGTGCATCCCAAGGTGCTGGAAATGAGCGGCATCGACCCGAACGAATACTCGGGCTATGCCTTCGGCATCGGTCTGGAGCGCATGGTCATGGGCCGCTTCAAGATTGATGATATCCGCCTGTTCTATGAAAATGACGTGCGGTTTTTGCATCAGTTCTAAAGAAGTATAGGGGGTATCCTATACCCCCTATATACAAAATCAGGTTCCGATGAAACCTGATTTTGATACCCCCGGACGCCGCCCAAGGCGGCTGGGTCGGGGTGTGCCAAGTCAGGCGCATGTCCTGACTTTGCACGGAAACGGCAAGGCCGTTTCCTGATGGAATGCCGCGCTGCGCGCGGGCCGCTGCGGCGGGCCAAAGGCTCGCCACGCCGTAGGGCGTGGCTGTCTTGCGGACGCGCGAGACGCGGATCATTCTACATTGTTCTCTCAATTCCAATCACGATAAGGAGTAAGTTGTCATGAAGCTTCCGCTTTCCTGGCTGAAAGATTATACCAACATCGACGGCGTCACCCCCAAGGAGTATGACGCCCGCCTTACCATGTCCGGCTCCAAGGTCGAGGAGGTTTACTACCTCGGCGCAGAGATCGACAACGTTGTGACCGGCAAGATCCTGTCGGTTGTTGACCATCCGGACTCCGACCATCTTAAGATCTGCCAGCTCGACGTCGGTCAGGGTGAGCCCGTGCAGATCGTCACCGGCGCGCCCAACGTCACCCCGGACTCCGTGGGTGAGGTTTGCCCGGTGTGCCTGCACAAATCCACGCTGCCCGGCGGCGTCAAGATCACCAAGGGCAAGCTGCGCGGCGTGCCCTCCAACGGCATGATGTGCTCGTTCCAGGAGCTGGGACTGAGCCACGGCTGCGTACCCTATGCCTGTGAAAACGGCATCCTGTTCCTGCCGGAAGGTACGCCGGTCGGCGAGGATATCAAAAAAGTGCTCGGGCTTGACGATTGGGTCGCGGATTTTGAAATCACCTCCAACCGTCCGGACTGCCTGTCGGTCATCGGCCTTGCGCGTGAGACCGCCGCAGCCTTTGACCGCCCGTTTGCCGTGAAAACGCCCGTTGTCCACGGCTGCGGCGGCGATATCCGCACGCAGATGTCGGTTGAGGTGCGCGACCCCGATCTGTGCCCGCGTTACACCGCACGTCTGGTCAAAAATATCAAGATCGAGCCGTCTCCCGCGTGGATGCGCGAGCGCCTGCACGCCTGCGGTGTGCGCCCGATCAACAATATTGTTGACATCACCAACTATGTCATGCTGGAATACGGCCAGCCGATGCACGCGTTCGACTACACTTGCCTGTCGGACGGCAAAATCGTTGTGCGCCGCGCACGAAACGGCGAATCTATCCAAACGCTGGACGGCGTGGACCATGACCTGACCGACAGCATGCTCGCCATCTGCGACAATGATAAGCCGGTCGCTGTTGCGGGCGTGATGGGCGGCGCCAACTCCGAAATCGAGGAAGACACCCGTACCGTCGTGTTTGAGTCTGCCTGCTTCCACGGCGCCACCGTCCGCGTGACCGCCAAGGCGCTCGGCATGCGCACCGAGGCTTCCGGCCGCTTTGAAAAGGGACTGGACCCGCGCATGACGCTTGATGCGGTCAACCGTGCGTGCGAGCTGGTCGAGCAGCTCGGCGCCGGCGAAGTCGTGGACGGCGTGATCGACGTAGACCACTCCGATCCCGCGCCGGTGCGCCTGCCCTTCGAGCCGGAGCAGATGAACGGCCTGCTCGGCCTGAACCTGTCCGCCGCGGAACAGCAGGCCTGTCTGGAAAAGCTGGGCTTTGCCGTGGAAAACGGCGAGGTCATCGTACCCTCCTTCCGCACGGATATCGCGCGCATGTGCGACCTTGCCGAGGAAGTGGCGCGTATGTACGGCTACGACAAGATCCCGACCACGCTGTACGCGGGCGAGATGGTACAGGGTGAATTCACGCCCAAGCAGCAGGCCGAGCGCGCAGCCTCGCTCATCTGCCGCGAGGCCGGCTTTGACGAGGCGATGACCCACTCGTTCATCTCTCCCAAATTCTACGATATGATCGGCTGGGCGGAAAACGATCCGCGCCGCATCTCGACCACCATCCTCAACCCGCTTGGCGAGGATTTCAGCATCATGCGCACGACCGTGCTGCCCTCCATGCTGGATTCCCTGGCGCACAACCACGCGCACCGCAACCCCACCGCTTCGCTGTTTGAGATGGGCACGGTCTACCTGCCGGTCATCCGGGACGGCAAGGCCGATCCGGACGTGCTGCCGTGCGAGCAGAAGGTGCTGACGCTCGGCACCTACGGCCGCCTGTCCTTCTTCCAGTTCAAGGGCGTGATCGAAGCGCTCTGCCGCGAGCTGAACATCAAGGGGCTGCAGTTTGCGCCGCAGAAGAACAACCCGTCCTACCACCCCGGCCGCTGTGCGGACGTTCTGGCCGGCGGCGAGGTTATCGGCGTATTCGGCGCGATCCATCCGACCGTGGCGGCGCGTTACGGTCTGTCCGGCGAGGTGCTGACCGCCGAGCTGCAGTTTGAAAAGCTGTTTGCCGCCATCGAGACCGAAAAGCTGTATCATCCGCTGCCCAAGTTCCCGGCTTCCACCCGCGATATCGCGGTGCTGGTCGATGACAGCGTACCCGCTGCCGCCATGCAGGCCGCGATCGAACAGGCCGCCGGCGCAATCCTCGAAAACGTCAAGCTGTTCGACGTTTATAAGGGCAAGGGCATCCCGGAGGGCAAAAAATCCGTCGCCTATTCGCTGTCCATGCGCGCGGCAGACCGCACACTGACCGACGAGGAATGCGACAAGGCCATGAAGAATGCGCTGGCTGCACTGGAAAGCAGCTTCGGCGCTGTGCTGCGCGGCTGATCCTCCGCTGCACGCACCCTTTTCATCCGAAAATACCATTTCAGGGCAGGCCATAAAGCCTGCCCTGCGCTTTTGTTCTTTTGCAAGACCGCGCGTTTCTTTTGTTTCAGCACGCTGTACGCCAGTCACAAAAATTATTTTGCGCATCCCTCGCAGAATTTTTCCCTTTTGCGGGAGCGAACCCCGTTCCCCGTGCATCTTAATAGTGTCCGGACTCAAATGAAACGAGGTGATCCCATTGGAGATGATACAAACGGCTGTACAGAATGACCCGCGCGAGCGCTTTGCTGCCGCCGTCACCCTGCACCGACACGCCATGTACCGCGCCGCCCGCGCCCTGCTGGACAGCGATGCGGACGCGGAGGACGCGGTGGGCGAAGCCGTTCTGCGCGCGTGGCAGGCCTTCGGCCGTCTGCGGGATGAAAAAGCCGTCAAGGGCTGGCTGATCCGCATCACGGTCAACTGCGCCTATGAGCACCGCCGCAAGACCGCCCGCGTGACCTATACCGACGATCTGGAGCCGCTGGCAGGTGACGCGGAGGACGAACACGACAGCAGCCTGTGGGATACCGTGCTGCGCCTGCCTGCGGACTATCGCATCCCAACCGTGCTGTATTACTACGAGGATATGACGACTGCCGAGATCGCCCGTGCGCTCGGCATCCGCGAGGGCACGGTGCGCAGCCGCCTGTCCCGCGCGCGCAGCCGTCTGCGCACCCTGCTGAAGGAGGAAAGCGAATATGAAATTTGACGATCGCATCAAAACCCGCGCCGCACGCGAGGGCAGCCCCATCCCTGCGGACTTTGACCGCCGCATGGACGCACTGCTCGACACACTGCCCGAACCGGTGCAGCCGGTCAAAACCCGCCGCCCCTTCCGGCTGGCCGTCAGCCTTGGCATTGCCGCAGCATTGGTAGTCGGCGCAGCCGCAGGCGCGCCCGCCATGCTGCGCATGGCGCAGAACCGTGTGGACTTTTTCGGCGGCAGCACGGAATATGCTTCACAGGCCGATACCTTTGAGCAGTATAACGCCGCCGTCGGCATCAGCGCAGAACATAACGGACAGACGCTGACCATCGACAACCTTGCCGCGGATGACAACTACCTGACCGTATTCTTCACACTGACCGGCGACACGCCCATCGAGCTGGTGGGCGACGCACAAGACCCGGCGCACTGGCGCGCCAAATGGACCACGCCCACCTTCTGGGCCGAAGTGAACGGCAAACTGCTGGACACCTCCGGTTCGATCGAAAACGAAGCCTTTCTGGTGGATGACCACACGCTCAAGGGCCTGCACCGCCTGCCGCTGCGCACCGCGCTGCCCGACCAGTTTGATCTGCTGCTGTTTACCAACGAGAGCAGCTGCGATGCACGGGACGCTGATTTCCGATTCCCGCTTTCGGTGGACAAAAGCGCGGTGAGCAGCCGCACGGTCGAGCCGGGGCGGGACTTCCTCGTGCATTATGAGGGCACAGACGAGCGCGGAGAACGCTTCACCGTTGACCGCGCGCCGCGCATCGAGCGCGTATCGGTCTCCCCGCTCAGCTCGACCATCACTCTGAGCGAGCAGTCGCCCGACGGCGCCCCGTGGGACAGCTTTGTTCTGCGGGATGACAAGGGCAATTTCCTGCCCCGTCTGCCGGCAGGGATGACCGCGGGCGGGTTCGGACGTTCCTCCAACCTGTTTGAATTCATCGGCGCGGATGAAACGACCAAATCCATCACGGTCATCCCGTTTCTCTCCGACTATAAGGCGCATCAGGTCAAGGGCGCGCTGGACGACCTGCCGCTGACGGACGGCAGCGCGAGCGGACTGACGCTCGAAGCACTGACCGTCGGCAAAGAGCAGGCGACCGCCACCTTCTCGCTGCACGGCGCGGTCTGGTCAGCGCAGGCGCAGTTCACCCTTACCGACCGGAACGGCGAGCCGGTGGAATTTGCTTCCGCCCCCTATGCGGACAGCTATGTTGACCGCGAGACCGGCGTCGTCACCGCCACGCTGTACTACCCCGGCGCGACCGAAGCGGAGCTGTCCCTCATCGCAGGCGTATCCTTCTTGCAGACGAACGACGATATAGTGCTGCTGGAGGAGCAGGCGGTCACGATCGAGCTGCCGTAGGATACCACGCACCGCGGCTGCCGAAGCCCACTGCGGCTTTATCCGTCCGTGCCCCTCCCTTCCCCCGGATAAAAGCGGAAAGCCCGCCCATAAAAAGACTGCGGCGGCGTCTGCCTGCCAGCTTTGGCAAAAGTTTTTGCCGCTATTTTATCCGGATAAGCCTTTACTTTTTGTCGGTTTTGTATTATGCTGTTTATAGCAATTACCACCGGTAGGATCGGAAAGGAGAAAGACATGCTCGACGGTACAAGAAAATTCAGCCTTGTAGACGAGTCCAACAAGGAAATGAAGCGCACGCTGACCGCAGTATATGATGCGCTCAAGGAGAAGGGCTATAACCCGATCAATCAGATCGTAGGCTATCTTCTCTCCGAGGACCCGACGTACATCACCAACCACAACAACGCGCGCAGCCTGATCTGCAAGATCGACCGCGACGAGCTGATGCAGGAGCTGGTGCAGTTCTACCTCGATAACTGAGGGACGGACTTGACAAACGGAACATATCCGCTATAATGAAAAGTAGAAGAGGCACTGCCAACAGACGGTTAACCTCAGATACGCTTTATTTTATGAAAAAATAACCGCAATCTTTGGTCGGAGGGCGGTTATTTTTTTATGGTTTTTATGATCTCAAGCAGAATAAGTAGGATGACGATCTGCCAAATCTGTTCCATAAACATCACACTCCTTTCCGTGGAGTGCGGTCAACCGCCTGCCGTGCGCGACAGTGCCTTGATTGTAGAATAGCAAATCCCGCCTGCTTTGTAAAGCGAAAGGAAAGTTATGAACGGTTTTCTCCCCATCAGCAAGCAGGAAATGGCCGATATCGGCTGGTATTACTGCGACTTCCTGCTCATCACCGGCGATGCCTATATCGACCATCCCTCTTTCGGCACGGCTGTGATCTCGCGCGTGCTGGAGGATGCCGGTTATCGGGTCGCCATCCTCAGCCAGCCGGATTTCCGCTCGGAAGCCGACATCCTCGCCATGGGACGCCCGCGCTACGCGGTGCTCATCAACGGCGGCAACATTGATTCCATGGTCGCTCACTACACGGCGGCAAAAAAGCGCCGTTCGGATGACGCCTATACCCCCGGCGGCAAAGCCGGCAAGCGCCCCGACCGCGCCGTGACCGTATACGCCATGCTTGCGCGGCGCGCCTTTCCCGATGTGCCGGTCTATCTGGGCGGCATCGAAGCCAGCCTGCGCCGCTTTGCCCACTATGATTATTGGGCCGACCGCGTCATGCCCTCCATTTTGGAATCCACCGGCGCAGATGGGCTGATGTTCGGCATGGGCGAACATTCCGTGCTCGAGCTGGCCGCCAACCTGAAACACGGCAAAAAGGGCGCGGCGGCCTGCGCAGGTGTGCGCGGCACCGCCTATCTGGCACATGACGCAGAGGGTCTGTCCTTCCCCGCGGTCGAATGTCCCTCGTTTGAAGAGGTCTGCGCGAATAAGCCCGCTTATGCCCGCTCGGTCAAGCTGCAATATGACGAACAGGACCATGTGCGCGGCAAAGCGCTTGTGCAGCGCCACGGCAAGCGCGTGCTCATCCAGAATCCGCCCGCCCTGCCGCTGACGACCGCGGAGATGGATCACGTCTACGGCCTGCCCTATATGCGCACCTATCATCCCTCCTACGAGGCCGAGGGCGGTGTGCCCGCCATTCAGGAGGTGCAGTTCTCCATCATCCATAACCGCGGCTGCTTCGGCGCCTGCAACTTCTGCGCCCTCGCCTTCCATCAGGGGCGGTATATCCAGTCGCGCAGCCACGAAAGCGTGATCGCGGAAGCCAAGCAGATCGTGCAGATGCCCGGCTTTAAGGGCTATATCCACGATGTCGGCGGACCGACCGCCAACTTCCGCGCGCCTGCCTGCAAGCAGCAGGAGGAGCACGGCCTGTGCAAAAACAAACGCTGCCTGTTCCCATCGGCCTGCAAAAACCTTGAAGCAGACCACACGGATTACCTAAACCTGCTGCGCGAGCTGCGGCAGCTCGAGGGGATCAAAAAGGTGTTTGTGCGCAGCGGCCTGCGATACGATTACATGATGGCCGACCATAACGACGCCTTTTTCCGCGAGCTAGTCGAGCACCATATTTCGGGTCAGCTCAAGGTAGCACCCGAGCATATGAGTGATAACGCATTGTATTATATGGGCAAACCATCATTTTCCGTATACGAGCAGTTCCGCGAGCGCTACGCCCGCATCAACCAAAAGCTCGGCCGCAAGCAGTATCTTGTGCCCTATCTGATGTCCTCCCATCCGGGCGCGACGCTGGACGACGCGATCCTGCTGGCCGAGTATCTCAACAAGGTCGGCTACATGCCCGAGCAGGTGCAGGACTTCTACCCCACGCCGGGCACGCTTTCGACCGCCATGTATTACACCGGGATCGATCCACGCACGATGCAGCCGGTTTTCGTCGCCAAAACCGCAGAGGAAAAAGCTATGCAGCGCGCGCTGCTGCAATGGCGTCGGCCGGACAAGCGTCCGATCGTATTAGCTGCCCTGAAAAAAGCAGGGCGCGAGGATCTGATCGGTTTCGGCAAGGAATGCCTGATCCGTCCCGCGCGCGGCGAAAAGCCGCCCGCTGCCGCCAAAAAGCAGCCTGCCGCTGCGCACCGCACGGGCAAAGGCGGCACGCACCGTCCGCCCGCACCTAAAAAGAAGGGCTGGGCCAAGGCGAAAAAGAAAAAATGATCCCATGCAAGCAAGCAGGGGGCAGGATTCTATATCCTGCCCCCTGTTTAGTTGCTTTGATATTATAATGCCGCCGCGATATCGAAAATATCCCTCCAGCCATCCGGCCACACGCCGGTATACAGGTAGGATTCAAAATCCAGCGTATGGCCTGCATTTTCATACAGGTGCACGGTCAAATTCTGTTTTCCCAGCGCTGCAAACGCGTCCCGAACGGCAAGTGTTTCCTCCACGCTGACATTGGCATCCATCGTCCCCTGAAAGATATGGAGCGGCAGCGTCAACTGCGGCATGGTTTCCCTGTTCGGCGGTAAGCGCCGGTGTCCCTCAAACCAGTTTGCGGTCAGTCGCACGGGATAGTGCGTACGCAGCCATGTATCATCCCGCATCCGGATGGCGCGGAAAACCGCTGCGCGGTTTTCCGCATTGTGCGCAGCAAAGTCCGACAAATCAAGCACGCCGTCGCCGTTCTGATCCAACATATCAAACGAAACGCCCAGCGCGGCAGCCACGCCATACCGGTCTTCTTCAAATGCGGCGCGGGTGATTACTCCCGTGCCATCCTCATCAAAATACCGGCGGTAAAACAGCAAATCGCTGTTGCCGCTCTGCTGCCAGTCCAGCACCTCCTCCATTGTGCTGTTGGCATACCCCTCCAGCAGCAAGCCGGCCAGCGCGGCATGGCCGCGGCGCGCCACCGTCGGCGCAATCATCGCGCCCTCGCTCATGCCGAACAGCACCACGCGGGCGTCCCGCAGACGGGAATCTTCCCGCAGCGCGCCAATCCACTGTTCCAGATCGGTTATGCTGTTTTGCGGCGTATAGGTCTGATACGCCGTTTCCTCCACCGTGCAGTACAGCGGCGGCATATCCCCCTCCGTGCAGCCGCGCGCCGCATAGCGGAAGCAGGCGACACCGCGGGAGCAGAACTCCTCTGCCAGCATTTCATAAAAACAAAACTGCGTGCCGTCGCCTTTATCCCGACGGTTATCGCAGGTATTTGGCCCCGAACCGTTGACCAGAATCACCAGCCGCTCCGCATGACCCGCGGGCAGGTCAAGCTTGCCGTTCAGCACGGTGCCGTCCGCGGCGGTCAACTGTTTTCTCTCGGTATGTCGTCCGCTTCCATCCTGATACATACGCATACGCTCCTTCCCACGGGGAGACAAATCCCATTTTCCATCCCGCTCCTCTTCCGCGTGATGACGAAACCGGCGTTCCGGGCTTCCCCTTTTTTTGTATAATAGCACAAAGCCCTGCGAAAAGCTACAAATACAAGGCTTTTTTCATTGCGCCGAAGGGTTTTTGGTGATAAAATAAAGTGATATATTATGTAACGAACCAAGCAACCTATCCGGATGAAAATGAGGGCTTTTATCTATGTGGATCGCAGATAACTGGAAGGACTATGCCGTTTTGGACTGCGGCGGCGGCGAAAAGGTCGAGCGCTGGGGAGAGCAGATCCTTGTGCGGCCCGACCCGCAGGCCATTTGGCCGCGTGAGGTCTCCTGCCGCGCGTGGAGCAAACCGAACGCCATCTATCACCGCTCGAACGCCGGCGGCGGCAAGTGGGAGATCAGGCACTTACCCGAACAGTGGGCCATCCACTACGGCGACCTGACCTTCCAGCTTAAGCCGATGAGCTTTAAGCACACCGGTCTGTTCCCCGAGCAGGCCGCCAACTGGGATTTTATCGACCGCATGGTGCGGGGTGCGGGCCGTCCGGTCAGCGTGCTCAACCTGTTTGCGTACACGGGCGGCGCCACCCTTGCCGCAGCGGGTGCGGGCGCATCGGTCTGCCATGTGGACGCCTCCAAGGGCATGGTGCAGTGGGCGCGTGAAAACGCCGCCTCCTCGGGACTGGCCGACCGCCCGATCCGCTGGATCGTGGACGACTGCAAAAAATTCGTCCAGCGTGAGATCCGCCGCGGCCGCAAATACGATGCCATCATCATGGACCCGCCGAGCTACGGGCGCGGCCCCTCGGGGGAAACGTGGAAGATCGAGGACGATGTTGCCGACTTTATCGAGCTGACCATGGGCGTCCTGTCCGACAAGCCCCTGTTTGTGCTGATCTCCAGCTACTCGACCGGCCTTGCCCCCTCGGTAATGAGCTATCTGCTCGGCATCACGGCGGGCAAACGCGCCGCCGGCCGCATTGAAGCGCAGGAGCTGGGTCTGCCGGTCGAAGCGACCGGCCTGACGCTGCCCTGCGGCTCATCCGCCCGCTTTATTGCGGAAACCTAACTGTACACTTTCGCCAACAGATAGATCAGAAAGGAGCATTCTTATGCCGTCTGCCGTATCACCGCTCTCCACCATGTTCAGCTCGCTCGCGGCTATCCTACTATCGTTCATTCCGCTCGCCATCGGCCTGCTTCTGCTCTACTTTGTCATTAAAAAAGCCATCAAGGATGCGCTGGACGAATATAACCACCCCAAGCTTTAACGGTTTTCCGCCGGCTCGCAGCCGAACGTACATACCAGCAGGGTATGCCGGACAAGCCCCCACCGCATATCACAAACAGGCGGATCCGCCTGACACAGAGGACGAAAACAATCATGTCTGAAATCATCAAAACCGAAAATCTGCAATATGCCTATCCGGTCGAGGACGGTCAGCTTGCCGTACCCGTACTCAAAGGCGTCAGCCTGTCCATCCGGCGCGGCGAATTCGTTGCCGTTTTGGGACACAACGGATCGGGCAAAAGTACCCTTGCGGGCTGCTTCAACGCCATCCGCCTGCCTACCGGCGGCGTGTGCTATGTCGATATGATGGACACACGCAAGGAAGAAAACACCTATGAAGTGCGCAAAACCGTTTCCATGGTATTCCAGAATCCGGACAACCAGCTCGTTGCCACGGTTGTTGAGGAGGACGTCGCCTTTGCGCTGGAAAACATGGGCGTACCGCCCGCGGAGATCCGGAAGCGCGTAGACGATGCGCTCCGCGCCGTCGGCATGTACGATTACCGCAAGCAGGCGCCGCACCGTCTTTCCGGCGGACAGAAGCAGCGCGTTGCCATTGCCGGCGTGATCGCCATGATGCCGCGCTGTGTGGTGCTTGATGAGCCAACCGCCATGCTTGACCCGCAGGGGCGGCGCGAGGTAATGGCGGTGGTGCGCGAGCTGAACAAGCAGTACGGCATCACAGTCATCCTCATCACGCACCACATGGATGAAGCCGTGCAGGCCGGCCGCGTGGTCGTGATGCATCAGGGCAATGTGCTGATGGACGGTGCGCCGCGCGAGATCTTCACGCAGGTGGAGGCGCTGCGCGAGGCATCGCTGACCGTACCGCAAACCATTGAGGTGCTGTACGACCTTGACCGCGAGGACGGCGAAACCCTGCCGATCGACGCGCTCTCGGTTACCGAATGTGCGGATATTTTAGAAAAACAATACCTAAATTGAGAATTGAGAATCGAGAATTGAGAGTGAAGGTACGGCACCGAGCGCCGCATCAAATACCGTCCTTGGCACCTCCTTCCTTCTCCATTTCCCATTCTCCATTCTCCGTTCTCAAAGGAGAATACCATGTCAACCATACTTGAAACCCGGGGCCTGACCCATGTATACGGCGCAGGCACCCCCTTTGAGCGCGTCGCGCTCGACCATGTGGATCTGAAAATCGAAAAGGGCGAGATCCTCGGTGTGATCGGACACACCGGCTCAGGCAAGTCCACACTCATTCAGCACCTGAACGGCCTGCTGAAGCCCTCTGCGGGCGAAGTCCTGCTTGACGGGCAGTCCATCTGGAACGAAAAAGGCAAATGCGCACGCGAAACCCGCTTCCGCGTCGGTCTGGTATTCCAGTATCCGGAATACCAGCTTTTTGAGGAAACCATTGCCAAGGATATCGCCTACGGTCCCTCCAACATGGGTCTTTCGCAGGGCGAGATCGACGAGCGCGTGCGCGAATCCATGCGCGCGGTCGGCCTTGCGGACGAGATGGCGGAGCAGTCCCCTTTTGCCCTTTCAGGCGGACAGAAGCGCCGCGTTGCGATTGCGGGCGTCATCGCCATGCGGCCGGATGTGCTTGTGCTCGACGAGCCGACCGCCGGTTTGGATCCTGCCGGACGGGATGAGATCCTCGGTCTGGTTCGGCGTTATCACGAACAGTCGGGCGCTACGGTGCTGATCGTCTCCCACTCGATGGAGGACATCGCCCGCCTGGCCGACCGTCTGCTTGTAATGGATCACGCCAAGGTGCTGTTCTGCGATACTCCGCGCGAGGTATTCTCCCATGCGGATGAGATCATCGCCGCCGGTCTGGATATTCCCATGATCACCAAGGTCATGCTGGAGTTGAAACAGCGCGGATACGAGGTGGACACCTCGGTATTCACCGTGGAGCAGGCCATGAACGCGCTGCGCGCCTGCAAAGCAAAGGGAGGTGCACGCTGATGCTCAAGGACATCACCATCGGTCAGTTTTTCCCGGGGGACAGCGCGGTACACCGTCTGGATCCCCGCGTCAAAATCGTGCTGACCATCGCCTTTATCGTATTGCTGTTTGTGGCCAACACACCGGCATCCTATGCGCTGATCCTGCTGTTTCTGGCTGCTGTGATCGGCATTTCACGCATCTCACCCAAGCTGGTCGTGCGCGGCCTCAAGCCTATCCTGTTTATTATTATCTTTACCGCTGTGCTCAACCTGTTTTATACGCCGGGTGAGTACATCTGGCAGTGGGGGTTCCTGCATATCAGCAAAGAGGGCATCCGAACCGCCATCCTCATGGTCGTCCGCCTGATGCTGCTTATTGTCGCCACCTCCATGCTTACCTATACCACCAGCCCCATCCAACTGACCGATGGACTGGAGCGCCTGCTTGCGCCGCTCAAAAAGCTGCATGTGCCGGTGCACGAGCTTTCCATGATGATGTCGATCGCGCTGCGCTTTATCCCAACGCTGATCGAGGAAACCGAAAAGATTATCTCCGCGCAAAAGGCGCGCGGCGCGGATTTTGATTCCGGCAATCTGATCCAGCGTGCCAAGGCGATGATCCCCATTCTGGTGCCGCTGTTCATCTCGGCTTTCCGCCGGGCAGACGAGCTGGCTACCGCTATGGAGTGCCGCCTGTACCGCGGGGACGTCGGCCGCACCCGTATGCGCCAGCTCAAGATCGCACGGGTGGATATCGCCGCGCTGCTGCTGACCGCGCTGCTGTTTGCCGCGGTACTGCTGCTGCGCCGCGTCGGGCTTTGACCGTACCGCCCCGCTGCGTGACTGCATATGATGAAGAATATTGCACTGATCCTGTCTTACGACGGGACAAACTATAACGGCTGGCAGATACAGAAAAACGGCCCTTCTATTCAGGAAAGCATGGAAACCGCCGTTTTCCGGCTGCTCGGGCAGAACGTCCATGTTTCCGGCGTCGGACGAACGGATTCCGGTGTCCATGCGCGGCGCTATGTCGCCAACTTCAAGGCGGACTGCACCATCCCGGTCGACCGCCTGCCCTATGCGCTCAACAGCTTCCTGCCGCCGGATATCGCGGTATCCGGCGCGGCTGAGGTGCCGGAGGACTTCGACGCCCGCTTTGACTGCACCAAAAAGGAATACGCCTACTATATTTTTCCCTCCACGCTGCGCGACCCGTTCCATGCGCGCTACGCCTACCGGTACAACTATCCGCTCGATGTGGAGCGGATGCAGGCGGGCGCCCAGCGCTTTGTCGGCCGGCAGGATTTTGCCGCCGTGCGCAGTCAGGGAACGCCGGTGAAAAGCACGGTGCGCACGATTTTCTGGTGCGATGTCGAACAAACGAAAAACGGCCTGATCCGCATCCGCGTATGCGGGGATGGATTTCTGTATAACATGGTGCGCGCCATCGCAGGCACGCTTACCTATGTGGGCGGCGGCAAGCTGACACCGGATGACGTTTCCGCCATCCTGCGCGCAGGTGACCGCGAGCAGGCAGGCCCTACGCTGCCCGCCTGCGGCCTGTTTATGAACCGGCTGTGGTACGACCATACCCCTGCGCTCGCGCCCTTCCATCTGGAAGCATGACCGCGCCCGCGGGCATTTTTTACGAACGATTCACATTTTCTATCCCCGAACACGATACAATAAGGAGGCGGGAAACATGAGCGAACAACAGCCCCGGAAAAACAAACAGAATATCATCCGCTTTCCTTCCTCCGGCAAGGAGCGGCGCCGGCTGCTGCGTGAGCACAAAGACCCCAGACTGCGCATAACCGCAGCCGCACGCACCATATGCGGATGGCTTTTGGTAATCGGCACTTTTCTGTTTCTGCTCACCAATTATTCTCTGTTCTCGCCATCCTCCCTGCGCAGTCTGGTGCAATATACGATTGCGGGACTGCGCCGTACCGATGATGCTATCACCACCATCACCTATCAGAACGGTACGTTCAGCGACGGGGCGCTCTTCCATTCCGGCCTGGCCTATGCCGACAGCGACTCGCTGTTTCTTGCCCGTCCGGGCGGCACGACCGACCTGCAGTATGCGCTCGGCTATTCCGACCCGGTGGTGGAAACCAACGGCGACTATGTTCTGGCATATGACCGCGGCGGCATGCAGGCTGCATTGGTCAATGCTGCCGGCCCTACAGCCGAGCTTACGCTTTCCTCCCCCATCATTACCGGCAGCATCGGCAAGGGCGGCCGGTTTGTGCTGGTGACCGATGAGCAGGGCTACCACACTGCGGTCTCCGTATACGACGCACACGGCAAGGAAATCTTCAAATTTCAGTCCTCCGACTATTACATCGTCTCTGCCGGCCTTTCACCGGACGGAAAAACGCTGGCGGCGCTCGCCTTCCAGCAGAACGGTGTGTCGCTGGACTCCCATGTGCAGTTTTATGATGTATCGAACGGCAAGCTCCACGCAGATGCCGCACTGCCAAATGCACTCGGCATTGAGCTGTGCTATACCGACAACAACACCGCCGCCGTTTTGTGCGACGACGGGCTGTATCTGGTCAGCCGCCGCGGTACCGCCGAGCAGGTGCTTACTTCCGCCTCCGGTGATTTGATCGCCTTTGCCAAGCAGGATAATGCACTGGCGCTGGCCACGCGCTCTTACGCAGGCAATGCCCGCGCGGATTTGTACACTGTGCGCGGCGGAACGCTTTCCGGGCCATACGCCCTGCCGGAGGAACCCACTGCACTGTCAGTCTCATCGGCCGGCACCGCCGTATTAAGCGCTTCGGGTGCCGCAGTGTATGGCAGCACCTTTGCCCCTCGCTGGCGCAACAGCGACGCGGTCGGCGCTCGGCGCCTGCTGCTGACCGGTGACGGCACCCTGTTTGCCCTGTATACCAAAAATGCGCGCATCTTCACCGCGCGTTCAACGAATTCCGAGGATCTTTCCCATGCAACATGACCTTTCTGTGCTGCTGCCGCAGCTCATCAACCTGCCCGACCTGATCCTGCTGGCATTTGTTATTGCCAACATGATTTTAGGCTTTCGCCGCGGTTTTTTCGGTTCGCTTTATGGGCTGATCGGCCGCCTGATCGGGCTTGCCGCCGCATTTTTTGCCGCCCGTGCCGCCGCGCCATATGCTGCCGCCTGGATCGTAACACCGATCATCGGCGATGTATTTACGCAGCGCGCCGCACTGAGCGGCGCAGCCGGTGTGCTGGATGGTCTGCGGCAAACCGTTCAGCAGGCGGCTGCCGGTATGGCCGAAAGCCTTGCCTTTGTGTTGCTGCTTGTGCTGTTCGGCATCCTGTTCGGCTTTCTGATCGGCTTTGCCGCCAAAAGCCTGCATTTTATCGCCCATCTGACACCGCTCGGCGTGCTTGATTCGCTGGCAGGCGGCATGACCGGTATCGCAGCCGGTGTGCTGCTTGCCGCACTGCTGCTGATTGGTGTACAGTGGTTCTATCCCATCGCCTACACCTCGCTCGGCTGGCTTTCCCCCGAGCGGATCAGCCATACCCTGCTGCTGGCAAAGCTGATTGATGTGCTGCCCGTAGCGATCTGACCAATTCATCCCCGGTTCTGCCGGCAAAGGAGTTTCACTTATGAACATGCCAATGTGCTCGCGGTGCAAGAAAAACATCGCGGTGGTGTTCATCACCAAAATCGAAGGCCCGGATCAAAGCACGCAGGAGGGACTCTGCCTCAAATGCGCGCGCGAGCTGGGCATCAAGCCGCTCGACAATATTATGGAGCAAATGGGCATTACGGAGGACGATCTCGAAGCACTTTCGGGTGAGATCGGCTCGCTGGCAGATCTGAACGATCTGGTCACAGCCGGTGCGGACGGATCAGACGATGATGCGCCGCACGAGACCGATCCGCAAAGCAGCTTCCCCGCCCCCGCATCCCCCCTGCCGCAGCAGAATGACCGGCAGGAGAATGGCCGCCGCCAAACCCAGTCCGCCCCGCGGGAGGATAAAAAGCGTAAATACCTGAACAATTACTGCGACAATCTGACCCGCAAGGCCGCGGAGGGCCGCATTGACCACATTGTTGGACGTGACCGCGAGACCGACCGCGTGATCCAGATCCTCAACCGCCGTCAAAAGAACAATCCCTGTCTGATCGGCGAACCGGGCGTCGGCAAAACCGCCGTGGCCGAAGGGCTGGCCGTACGCATCAATGAAGGGCGAATCCCCTTCAAAATGCGCAATAAGGAGGTCCATTTGCTTGACCTGACGGCACTTGTCGCAGGCACCCAGTTCCGCGGGCAGTTTGAAAGCCGCATGAAGGGTCTGATCGACGAGGTCAAGCGGCTGGGCAATATTATCCTTGTCATTGACGAGGTGCACAATATCGTCGGTGCAGGAGATTCGGAAGGCTCGATGAATGCTGCCAATATCCTCAAACCCGCGCTTGCCCGCGGCGATATTCAGGTGATCGGTGCGACCACCCTGAAGGAATACCGCAAATATATCGAAAAGGACGCTGCACTTGAACGCCGCTTCCAGCCGGTATATATCGGTGAGCCGTCAGTTGCGGAAACGACTGAGATCCTCAAAGGCATCCGCTCGTATTATGAAAGCTTCCACGGCGTGACCATTTCGGACGATATGTGCCGCCGCGCCGCAGAAATGAGCGAGCGCTATATCACCGACCGTTTTCTGCCTGACAAGGCGATCGACCTGCTCGATGAGGCCTGCTCACGGCTCAATCTGGATTCTCCGCAGTTGTCCGAGATCCCTGCCCTGCAAGCTGAAATGGAGGATCTGCAAAACCAGCTCGATCAGCTCACGCAGTCGAGTGCCCGCGCCGAGGAGGAAGAGACCTACGCGCGCATTGCATCCTGCCGCCAACGCCTGCTGCAGGTGGAAGGCAAGCTCCACGAGCTGCTGACCCGCCCCGCCCCGGCGATCGACGAGCAGCTGCTTGCTTCAGTTATCGAGATCTGGACCGGTATCCCGGCTTCCAAGGTCGCCGCGCAGGAATCCGTACGCCTGCGGGATATGGAAGGCCGCCTCAAGGCACATGTCATCGGACAGGATGAGGCGGTGGATGCCGTCTGCGCTTCGATCCGCCGCGCACGCGCCGGCATCAGTCCCAAGCGTAAGCCCGCGTCCTTCCTGTTCGTCGGTCCGACCGGCGTCGGCAAGACCGAGCTGGTCAAACAACTGGCGCTCGACCTGTTTGATTCTCCCGACGCGCTCATCCGTCTGGATATGTCGGAATATATGGAAAAACATACGGTCTCCCGTCTGATCGGCTCTCCTCCGGGTTATGTCGGCTATGACGAAGCCGGCCAGTTAACCGAGAAGATCCGCCGCCGTCCGTATTCGGTCGTCCTGTTTGACGAAATCGAAAAGGCGCATCCGGATGTGCTGAACGCGCTGCTGCAAATTCTGGACGATGGACGGTTGACTGACGCACAGGGCCGTGTGGTCAGCTTTGAGAACGCCGTCATCGTGATGACCTCGAATGCCGGATCACAATCCGGCGGCGCCCCTGCGGGCTTTGGCCGCACGGTATCACAGCAAAGCCGCGAGCGTGCGCTCAAGGCGCTTGAGGAGATCATGCGCCCCGAGTTCCTCAACCGCATTGATGAGATCATCGCCTTCAATCAGCTAACCGAAGCGGATTTCCGCCGTATCGCCGTCATTATGCTTGAAGAACTGCGCAATACGCTGGCGGGCAAATCCATCCGCCTGACATGGGATGACAGCCTGCTGGACTGGCTGACCGAGCGTTCCTTCTCCCTCAAATTCGGCGCACGCAATCTGCGCCGCCTGATCGAAAAGGAGATCGAAAACCCGCTCGCTACTGCCATGGTCACCGGTGACCTGCCGCTGACCGGCGCCCATCTGCGCGCCGAAAACGGCAAGCTTTCGATCGACACGATCTAACCGACTGCATAAGCAAGCGCCGCAAACACGGCGCTTGCATTGGTTCACAAGTCGTGTTATCCGACATGCTGTGCTGTCCTTCGCCGCATGCAAACAGCAAAAGCTCCCCTGTGAATTTTTACTCTCAAAACACAAAAAGTCAGGCGCATGTCCTGACTTTTGATATATTTGCGTTGCAAATGCTGTTTTATGCGTGATGTCGCGCGTATTGCTGACGCCCATCGGCAAAATACTTTTTCGACAAGCTGAGCCAGGCAATATGTGATCCGCCCCAGTCAAGGTAGACCGGAGAAATAAATAAAATATAGTGCGGTTATGCTCGCCGTTTCCTTTTTCGGGAACGGTGAGCTTGTTTATGCAGCGAACTTTTCTTTGTATTTTTGAATACGCTTATTTTCAGGAATGGGATACAGTGCAGGAGTATCGGAGTTTAATGCCTCCGTGCGGACTTCCATCGGAGTGCGGGTTTCAAAGCGCTCCTGGAAACGCTCGTAGTTGTAGAAATGGATGTATTTCTCAATGGCCGAGCGAAGGGATTTCTCGTCCTTGAACG
>NZ_JNJN01000039.1 GCF_000701665.1 Agathobaculum desmolans ATCC 43058
CTATAATAGGTCTTTGGGGTGGTTCCGTTTTCACTGCACCACCGTTTTACTGACATTCCGCTGCTTCTGCACTCTGCTACTTTCTGACTCCATTCCAGCAGCCGCTGTCGCTGGCCTAATGTCTGTATGGTTAATTCCTTGCTCATCTGTGTGCCTCCTGAACCCTCTTGCTCACCCGCACTGCCGGTAACTTTCGGTGACTGTTACGCCTTGTGCTAAAAACTCACCGAGACTCACTGTGAGTCTCGGTGAGTTCCTCTCATATTCTGGCACACTCTGCGTCCACTTTCAATTCGCCGTCCTATTTGACGCTTACCAAAAAGGTGCCTTTACTGAGCTTATCCATTTTTTAATGCCCCTTTCTCCTGTACAATCTTTATTGCCCGCTTGCATTGCGCAATGTCGAACATCCCTATATGTGTCTGTTCAACCGGCAGCTCCATTTGTTCTGCGAGCCATTCAAGCCGCCTTCCGCTGGCCACGAAAGCGTCCCTGACGCCACAGAGGATCAAAAACTGCGTGTGCAGCCTTTTTCCAATAACGGAGTTCTGCATCCGCAAGCCGTCCCAGCGGGCGGTCTGTGCCTTTGTGGCAGCCTACATAGGCGTTGCAGCGCCGGCAGAGATACATCATGCCATAGCTAGTGCCATAAATCACTTTGCTGTCTACCAGTTCGGCCTTTCGGCCGCAGTAATTACAAATTACGTCTTTCATTTGTTTCATGTCTCCTTATAGCGGGCAAGCTGTTCCGGCGTATCCGTTTCGATTCCGAGCTCACGCGCAGTGTCAATAGCACCATCTACCAAGCGAGCCATCTCCGCAGTGTCCATAAATCGGGTACGCTTGTAGACGAGAAAGCAGTTAAATAGCTTCCCGTTTTCTTCCCGCACATCAAATTTCTTAACATACGGATAAATAGTCGAAACGTCTACCGAGATCGGAAGTTTAAACCCTACATTCAGCCCCTCTTCGTCTTTAGCCAAAGCACCATATTCCAGCACCAACCGTATTTTGACCGACGATTCAGCATCGCCCAGTTTCGATGCAATTTTGTTCACCAACACATGAAAATAGGCATTCGCTGATTTGGACCGCGGCTTGCGCCACTTTTTAATTTCAATGCTTACTTCTTGATCTTTGAGCTGGTTAAATTCCTGCCGGAAGTCATCGGTCACAGTCACTGTAATGTGCTGCTCACCATGCTCGCCAAAAGTCAGATCCTTTAATCTGCCGCGCATTGGCGCTCTCCCTCCCTGCTTTCATGGTCTACGTGGCAATGGAGATACACATAGCGTCCATGCGGTCCGATGTTTTTGTAAATAAAATCGTTGCACTTTGCCTTGGAAAGATGGTTTCTCAGGACTTGCATCTCGTATGCATATTCCCCTGCCGCCTGCTTCTCCGCAATCTTCCTCTGGATTTCTTCGTCCTCGTAGTTAGCCTCGATCATGTACAGGTCATAGTGTCTGGCAACAATCCCATTTAGGTTATTTGTGTCTGTGGCATAAAACACTTTGCCCGCAGGAAAATGAATTTTATAGCCGCAGTTTGGCACGTTATGGACAAGGGATACAGGGATTACATTGCATATGCCATATCCGTACATGACATCTGGCTCAAGTACATCAATATTGGACGTTGGGACACCGGCTTTCATTAACGCGCTTACCAGCCAGCGGCAGCAGCCAAACCGTAGCAGTGGGCGTTCCAAGGACAGCCTGCGGAGGGTTGACGGTCGGAAATGATCGCTGTGGATATGTGTAAGTAAAACCAGCTTCAACCGCGGCACATATTCAGCAAGTGACTTATAGGGAACGCCGCAATCAATCAGTACAAAATTGTTGACAATAGCGGCGTTTCCCTGCGACCCTGTGGAAATGATACGGTATGAAATCACGCTTCACACCCCGGTTAGAGATCCGCAAGATCAACATTTGCCACAACCGTTGTTGCTTCCGGCTGTATTGATGGCTGCTGATCCATCGGAGGCATTACCGGCTGCTGATCCTCCGGCGTCAAGTCAATTTCGTTCGCGGCTCCAATCGCCGCAAAGTTGCTGTCCTGCGTGATCGCACGCTGCATCTCCGTCGTCATGACACCCCAGCGAGAAATAAGCTGGCGAAGCATCGTCTTTTTCGCCATCTCATTGAAATCCTTGTACCAGAACGAAGAATATTTCCACATATCCTTATCCGGTATTTCGCCGTTTTGAATGCGTTCATACGCAGATGCCGAAAAAGCCGGCGAGTATTTATCTGCATGGGACATCATCTTCTTCCTTGACCAGTACAGCACTTTTCGGAATCCGTTCAGATACTCGAAATATGCCATATATCCAATTACAGGTAAGGCGTCGCGTTCATCATCGTCTTCCACGAAATTAAAGCGGGGTTTGCCAGTAATAGAATCTTTGCCGAGATACTCGCCATCTTTGATCTCCATTACGTCAAGATCAGCGTATTGCCCGGTGCGCAATGCGAGCTGAATATAGCCTTTATAGCCGAGGACAAACTGAGCGCGCTTCTCAGACTCAAAAAGCCATCTGCCGTTTGCATCTGTCAGGTGATTTCCGTTTTCGTCAAAAAGATAGATTTTCTTCCCGTCCGGGCCTTTTACCGCACACTCGAACGGTACCAGATAATACTGTCCGAGTTGTGGAGATGGCGACAAGTTAAGGCTTTCACCGAGCAGCGCACCAGCAAGGATTGTACCCGCGTCACAGTCCTGCAGAGCAGGATTTACCGCTACAGCTGAGGTGATGGAAGCAACAAACCGCTTTGATCGTTCGGGATCGCCCAGCGTGTTGTTGATCAGGTTCTTATACCCCTTTGTGGTAATTGCCACAGAGAATTTCGGCTTCTGTATCGCCTGATTAGAGCTGTTCATAGGTGTAACCTCCATCTTCCAAGAACCGCTTGAGCGCACGCAACTGATCAAGTGTGCCGTTCACTCGAAACGCCGTCGAGAATACCTTCTCCTCTGCGGCAGCATTTCCTTCACTGGCCGGAGCCGGTGTGGCAACAAGCGCTTCTACGGGCGTTGCAACAGGTGGATTAAGCTCAGCATCCTCAGTCACAACCTGCTCCACCTTGGATCGTGCAGCGACTCTTGCCGCCCGCTCGGCGGCTGCCTGCTCCCGGCGCTGTCGTTCAACCTCCATCTCTTTATGCCGTTCATCAACAGCAGTGACAGCCTGCGACACATTGCGTACTTTGCGGTACTCAACCAGAATTTCTTCCTTATGTTCCTGAGTCTCAATCAGCGCCAAATCCTCAGCAATACGATCCAGCACAGCCCTTACTTTGGTATACATCGCCTTACGGGATTCGGACAATGAAACCTTAATTCCCGATGTAGCGAACGTTATAAAACCATCAGGAATGTTGATGCTTTTCAGGTATTCGTTGAAATACGCCTCGGCTTCAACTGTGCGCTGAGCCTTTAATCCATCCTCAACTTCCGTAATGCGCTTTTTGAGCTGTGCATCAGCATCAGAATAGAGATCGCCAGCACACTCCTTATACAGCGCATCAAACTTCTCATACGGAGCGAGGATCGCCGCTTTTACCTCTTTGCGCCGATCTTCCAGTTCCTTGTACTCCTTGTTGAGTTCTGCGCGGATTTTCTTGACGGATTTATAGGTATCTTCCGTACATGCCATTGAAAGTGCTTCATCTACCCGCCTTTGGATACTGGCTTTCACTTCCCGCAGCTGATCCTCAATAACTGGGAGCTGCTTAACAACGATGATGTCTTGTGTCATTTCTGATTATCCTCCGGCTCGGCCATCTTGGTAATCGTCCGGAGCTTTGGCAGCACGTCAAGCGGGATCATGCATTCGGGCATATCAACCTCACAGACCTGCGCAATGGATTCGCTGTTCTTTGTCGGAGCGATAACCATATCTCCCACCTCAAGCGGAATCACCGAAAAGTAGTGATATGCTTTGCCGCTGAATTTTTCATTCCAAGAATTTTGAAAACGTACACCTACGATTTTCTTTTTCATTCAAAAAGCTCCTTTTCATTCACAAAAGCTGTAGTTGCAGTGCGGGCAGCCAGTAATCAGGTGATTTCCTGCGCCCTCCACTGTAATTCCGGTAACACGGCCATCCGGCCATTCGATACGGCGGTAGATATCCCTGCCGCACCGATAGCACTGTCCAGACAGTCCGGGTGCGAACAGCGGGAATCCTCGCTCCTGACAATACTGCCGCTGTGCCAAATAGGCTTTTTCTGTGTTATACATTGCTATCCTCTCCGTGCAGATATTGATGAACTAATTCGGTCAACAGATTTTGTGCCGTGGCATACCCATCCTTACCCATACGCTGTTGCAATGCCGAAAAATCAGCGTCCTCAAGGCGACAGGATACACGTCCTTTCAGCCTATGGCTATCTTTCTTCCGCTTCTTAACAAGCCGCTCCGGTGCAAATCTCTCATAGAGCGCTTTCATTGCATCAGGATGGATGGAAACACCATACTCATCCCCATTCTCACACTTGCTCTGCATTGTTTTGTCATACTTGGGATATAACTCCTGAACAACTGCAACCATGTCCTTAGCAGGAATTCCAAGGTCAACACGAAGCTTTCTCAGCTCATTTTCTTTTGACATGCCGCAACCTCCCCGTGCGCAGTCGTTTGAGGAACCGTGACAGCGGATTCACAGGTTGCAAGTTGCATACTCTTCTGGCAATCACATTGTTCATCCAGATCAAGCGTACAGCCGCAATCGGGACAGATTTTATACAACACTCTGCTCACCTCGCTTCCAACCCGAACTGATCCAGATAATACTGCACCCGCTTGATCTCAATCGGGCGATCCTCTGGATAACAGTGAACAAGCGGCAAACGCATTTTTCCGCATTTTGGACAAAACGCTTCGTTGAGAATCGGAATCAATATGATCTCGTCACAGCCAATAAGGCTTTGCAGGCATTCGTCACAGATCGGTGCGGGGTTTTCCGTGCAACTGACAAGTTCTTCCCAGTTGATCTCGAACCAAGGCGCTTTCTTTCCATTTGGATGAAACTTTGCCATGCTTTTTACTCCTTTACTGCGGTCAGTTTGCGCCAGAGTGCCGGTGCCATCGTGACCATTTTCCAGCCCGTAGCTTCCAGCTCTGATGCCCTATCGTAACTCTTTACATCTTGGGAGTGCCGAGTAACGGCATTCGCCAGCCCGTACAGGCTAAGGTCGCCTCCCTCGATCAGATGTCCCAGAATGCCCTTACCCTCGTCCTGCGTCAGCCGAAATTCGCTTGCTGCCAGCTCAACGACCTGCGGGACGATTTGCGGCGCAATCTTCGCTTCGGTAGACTCACGCAGCCGGTCAACGATCGCAGAGAACCGTGCCTGATCCACCGCTGCCTTGACGGTATCTTCCATCTTCATCAGGAATGCACGATCATCTGCTTCGATGGTTTCATTGCGGAAAATTGAGAAATCGTCTCCGCCCTCGTTGGTACGTCCGACATGATACTTCCGCATCCGATTGTCCTCCGCGATCATGCCATTAGTGCAAACCAGACGGTAGATCAGCGGTGACACGTTAACGCTTCCCTGTCCAGTTTCGCTGTTGGTAATCAGGACACCGGCCTGAACAATATCACCCTTGCTGACCTCTGCCTGGATGCGCGGGTTGACGACCTTGATGTACATGCGTGAATCCGTCAGCTCACAGCTTTCAATGGACGCACCTTCCATATCGCCAATAATGGGAAGAACAGTCGTTGCAATCTCGTAATTGTCGATACGACGGTACCGGTCTGAAAGGAATGCACGGGCACTGCCGTCAAGTGTCCGGATCATACGGCGTGTGTTTGGCTCTTGAGAAAGCAACCAATTATTGACGTTGGCCGTAAGCAAATCCGGCGCCTCATTCCTCATGCGTTCATAGTACACTGCCGGGATTTTCAGATAAGAGCCAATCTGAAGATGCGCAATATCGTTTATGCCGAATGCCTCGTGCTGGCTTCCGTTATTGATCTGGAGCGAAAGCCCCTGATCGGTATTTGCCATGCTCATAAGCGAGCTATCCGCGATGAAATCATGCTTTGCCTCTCGCTGCCGTTCCAGTTCCAAGGCCAGCGCTTGCAAGCTTCTGCCGGTTTTCATTATCGCTGACCTCCCCTCACAAACTTCTGAATACAGTCCGCGCACAACCGGATGCCGTTGACCTCAGTAAGCTCCGATACTTCATTGCAGCAGCTGCATCCAGGGCGGTACAGTTTCATTAGGATGCCTTCTTCCGCGGTCGTGATCTCGATAGGGTCTCCTTCCTTGATTCTATATGTAGTGCGCAATTCTTTCGGAATCACGATCCGCCCGAGTTCGTCCAGTTTACGGACAATGCCTGTTGACTTCATCATTTTTTGCTCCTTTCGTTTTGCACAGACCGCTTGATGTTAATGTCCAATCAGAAGACCGACACGCTCTTGCCGCAAGCGGTCTGCGGTCAGCTTTTTACGCCGTGCTTCAAAGCGTTCCATGTCCTCAACGGCAATGCGGTACTGCCTGCCATATGCTGTTGCAACAAGTTCGCCTGACCGGATAAATTGATAGATAGCCTTCCGCCCAAGGTCCAGATATTCCGCTGCTGTGATAACAGTGAAATATCCGCACTCCGGGGTTTTTACGTTGCGTGCCATGTTTTCACCTCACTTTCGTGTTCTTGTCCCCTCTCCATCCAACGTGATATACTAAATATGGAAAGGGGGTGAATTGTTATGGATGCCGATAAACTTCGTCAAATGGTTAGAGTCTTTTCGTTCCACTCGCAGCCCAGTAGCGGAATCGGTTCTACACCGTGTACCGTAGATGACATCAACAAAGTGATTGAAAACGCCACGAAAGTTTTCAATGCCATCATTGATGAACTGGACGAAAACAAGTAAGTATGGAAAGATCGTCAGTTGCCGCTGACGGTCTTTTCCTTTACGGTGATGACCCCAAGCCTTGTCAGCTCGTCATAGCATCTGCGGATTGTTTCCTGTGCCACAGTCAACTCGTTAAGGATTTCCTGTACTCGTCCCTCTGGGATTTCTATATGAATTGCATAGTTGTTCACCTATCTCACCTCCCCTCGGGTTCTGCGCTTGCTCACTTTATCTCCCAATGCTAAAATCTTGGTGAAAGGAGGTGAACAAGTATGTCCCTCAAACAAATCAAGTTCGATTTCAGTTCCATTCCTGCAAACGAACGTGATTCCCTCTATTCGTACATCAAGGGCTGGGCACATGTGGCAACAATATTGCGCGGCGAACATAACACGATAGCTGGAACTACCGCATATTTTGAAGAAAATTTTGATGTTTCGCTCTTAAAGTTGCCTGACGGATGTACTTACGAGGTCTTCTGAGCAACAACTCTAATCAGGAAATAGGGAAAGTCTGGGTCAACATCCACAACGACTCTGGTCTTTCCCTTTTTTCTGAAACAATGCGCCAACATTGGTGTAAATTCCTTGAACCGATCCAATTGTGTACCCAACTCACAATGGTCATCCGCAAAATCCTCGCCAAAATGCTTTAATGCGGCTTCAAACATCTCTTTCGATGTCAGATCACCTTGCATTCGCTACTTCACCTCCCCTCGGTCTCTATACTCCGCATTTCAAAACCGCTCTAAGATTGAAAAAATAAATCCCTTCTTTTATAATCAAAGTGTTGGTTTCAAAACCAAATTGAACCAAGAAAGGAGGTTGCGCCATGAAACGTTCAGAATACGTCAAAATTGTCAATGATGTAATGGAGGCCGAAAGTACCAGAATTAGCAAACAAATAGCTGAACTTCCTGCCAAAGATGATAGCAAGGCACTTGCGCATTTGCTGGCAAACATCGCTCTCGAAATCCCCGGCTGTGCGGCTCGCTCTGCAGGTGCTATTATTGAAAAGGCTGGGTTGATCCAGTTTGATCCTGAAGACGCTGAATAACATCCTGCGCCAACGACTCATGCTGCTCTTGTATCGCTACTACAAGGGCAGCAATTTCTTTGGCTGACCCTTTAATGGTTATCTTCACCTATCTCTCCTCCAGTTGCGTTATGTAGATATTTTATCTACTTAAACGGCAAAAAAAATCGACTCTTTTTCCATGATATCAATGTTGAGTAGCTTGCATAGTGCCAAAATCTCGTGGGCTGTAAATTCGGACTTATTGTTTAACTTATTCAGAAATCCCTGATAAGATAGTCCAATTTGAGTAGCAATATACTTGAGCTTGTATCCAGACGAGTCAATCTTCTGCTTAAGCATCACGGTATCAGTCATTATCTTCACCTCCATTCTATGCTGTAGATATTTTATCTACCACCGGAATATTACCACTATGTAGAATGAATGTCAACAAATTTTTATGATAAAATCAAAAAATGTTGACGTTTAAGCTACTTCGTAATATAATAAGCTAAACAGAGGTGAGCACAATGACGATTGGACAAAGGATAAAAGCTCGAAGAGAAGAACTTAATATGTCTCAAGATGAGCTTGCCAAGCGTATTGGATATAAATCGCGTTCTTCAATCAATAAAATAGAACTTGATCTTTACGAATTACGCCAGACTAAGATCAAAAGTATCGCAGATGCCCTTGATACCACACCATCGTATATCATGGGTTGGGATAAAGAATATTCCTTTGGTGACGAAAATGAAAATAAGCCCACCCCCGTAACCGAGGATGGGCTTGAAGATCCGCTGGACAAGCAGCTTATGGAGTATGTGAAGAAGCTGACGCCAGATCAGAAGGCTTTTCTTCTCGTTCAGCTGAAAGCATTGATAGCGCAGCAATAACCTCTTTCTTCTGCTCTGTGGTCAACATTCTAAACATTTGCAGAATTTCATCATCAATGGTGTGGCTCATAGATACCAGCTCCTTTTTATAAAGTCGCTGCCGGCAGTAACATCATTATATCAGAGATATTCTGCCTTAGAATAAATAGTTATAAAATGACGTTTAGCTGATGTATTCAAATTTTAAGGAAAAAATGGGGGATCTTGTATGAAAAAAATAATTTCATTCGGATTATTTGCAATGATATTCATATGTTCAGCTTGTAGTAACAACGAAACTGCCAATTCAGCAGAGACATTCGATTTAGATGAATATAAATCCCTGGTTTCAACATGTCGCGAAGATATTAGTAGTGCGGTAATTTATATTGGCAATATGGCTACTTATGAATTCAACTATTGGCAAAATCTCGGTTCAATGCCTGATAATCTGAGTGAAGCAGCATACGAATGGTTATCCGAAAATTCTGATGCCACAAAGGACACTGTTGAATCACTGCATGAAGACATCAGAAGTGCTTATAAGGATATCACTCTAAGTGAGATTGAGGGAAACGAAGCTTCAGAAATAGATAGTGCAATTCGCGGTCTCTATGATGCCTACAGCAGTATGTATTCGCTCGTTACATCTCCATCTGGAACTCTACAAGCTTTTGCAGAAGATATAAGCACATACTTAGATGATATTACGTCATACGATGATGATTTAGCTCTTTATCTCAAGTAGTTCATTTATAAAATAGAGTGTGGTGATGCGACAATGTCATATAAAAAGAAAAATTACAGTAAAATCACTGTTGGTGATGTGAAGCACAACAGTGGACCTATATGCGTTGCGGGTAAAGACATAAATCTTTATTTCTGCGAAGAACCTCCATCCCAAGACTGTAAGGTCACTCGGGAACCACTGTGGAGAAGCCCTTTAACTCAAGCCGCTTTATCATGGATCAGTCTTTTTATTACACTCCTTGATTGCATCCCTCTCATCAATATAATTAAGGCTTTTTGTGATTTTTTCAAGGGAAATATTACAGCTCTTTCCCATCCCAACATTCAAATCAATTTTATTATTTTTTCTGCAATATTCATTGTGTGGTGTTTTTCTTTATATCTTAGAACCATTACGAAAAAGCAAACAATGCATCCTTTGTTTTTCAACATTGCAGTTAGTGGGTATGGAAAAAGGCTGTCATTTATAAAAATTCATGCTACTTGCCCTAAATGTGGTGGTAAGATGCGCTACTATAGAAAGCCCACTGAGTGGATTCAGGATTATAATTCTTCAAAAAAGCAAATAACAAAACGAGCACCCGTTTTAGAGTGTAGGCGAAATCCCGAGCATAGCTATTATTTAGATCCAGCAGTAGAATCCATAGAGCATGAATGAGTACTTAATTTTAAATAGTCATAATCCCGCCCCTGCGCTACCAACACAGGGACGGGATCAAGAGGTACTGATAAACTGCAACATCCATCAGTACCTCTATTTTACCATACTTTTTTTATGGTGGAAAGGGGTTATTTTTATGTCCAAAACCTACAAATACCGAAAGTCAATCGTGATCGGCCATAAGCCGGATGGCACACAGATTCGGAAAGTCATCCGATCAGACTCGAAAAAGGATTTCGACGCCCAGTGCCGGTACTACGAAGCCCTGCACGCGAAAGGCGTTGATATATCCAAAAAGGGGTTGACTGTAGAAGAGTGGTCCTGGCTCTGGCTCGCAACCTACAAGAAGGGGCACGTTGGCGCTGCGCAGTACAGGAACCTTGAAATCCTCATTCGTAAACACATATGTCCCGCGCTGGGCTTCATGCAGCTCCGCGACGTGAAGCAGCTCCATGTGCAGCGGTTCATCAATGATCTTGAGGTGAAATCAAAGAGCCAGCTTATCAAGATACGCGGCACACTGAAGCAGATTTTCGAGCAGGCTTATAATAACAACAAGGTCGAAAGTAATCCGGTGCGCGGGATTATCCTGCCAGAAGCCAATGAGAAGCATAGGCGTGCCTTGACGAAATCCGAGGAGCATACCCTGCTGCAGGTCTGTCAAACCCACCGCGGCGGCCTCTGGGTGCGCCTGATGCTGCAATGCGGACTGCGGCGCGGCGAGACAATTCCTCTCCGCTGGGGTGATATAGACTTCGAGAATGGGATCATCACCATAGACAAAGCTGTGGAGTTTGTAACGCTCAAGAACAAAGCCACCGTGAAGCAGACAAAGACAAAGGCCGGCACGCGAAAAATACCAATCCCCCCTGACCTGCTTGCAGACTTAAAAGCTAAGCGCAAAGGCGACAACGATCTGATCTTCACCAATCGAGACGGCAGCATGATGTCCCAGCAGAAGATACGGCTGCTCTGGGCAAACGTGAAGCGCGAATGGGATATTGCTATGGGTGCGACGCTCTACCGCAATAAGATCATCACCCATGCGCTGGATCAGGAAATCAGTCCGCATTACCTCCGACACACATATGCTTCATCTTTGCGGCGGCAAGGCTTTGATCTCAAGACCGCCCAATATCTACTCGGTCATGAGGACGTCCGCACCACGGCAAATATCTACACTCATATAGAAGATCATGACATTATTGCCACGCGCGACGCCATGTTCGGAAGCAAGAAAAAGCAATATCGCATCCTGAAAAGGCGCAAAAAAGGTGACCCCTCGGTGACCCCTCTTTCGGAAAAAAGCGGCCAAAAGAGGGAAAAAGCGGCCAAATGCTTGGAAAATGCAGATTCAAATATCATAACTTTTCCGACGCAAAAAGTTATGTAAAACCTCATAAAACAAGAAAAATCCGTCCTGAGAAGGACGGATTTCTATGGTGGACATTGACGGGTTCGAACCGCCGACCTTCCGCACGTCAAGCGGATGCTCTTCCAGCTGAGCTAAATGTCCATAGAAAGGACGGTAAACCGTCCTTATGCATTTGTTAGTTCTTGCAGCGCTCAAGATACTCGCCGGTACGGGTGTCAATCTTGATGCGTTCGCCCTGCTCAATGAACAGCGGAACCTGTACCATGGCACCGGTTTCAACCTTTGCAGGCTTCAGCGTGTTGGTTGCAGTGTTGCCCTTGAAGCCGGGATCGGTTTCAATGATCTCAAGCTCTACAAACAACGGCGCTTCTACTGCATAAACGCTGCCCTTGTAAGAGCAAACCTTGCAGTTCTCATTTTCCTTCACGAAACGGAAGTCATCACCCAAGGTATCCTTACCAATCGGGATCTGCTCATAGGTCTCATTATCCATAAAGTAGTAAAGGTCGCCTTCATTGTAGAGATACTGCATATCGCGGCGCTCTACATATGCTGCTTCATATTTATCAGTCGGGTTGAAAGAACGCTCGGTGACAGCGCCGGTAATGACGTTCTTCATCTTTACACGGACGAAAGCAGCACCCTTGCCCGGCTTAACGTGCTGAAATTCTACAACCTGCAGCACCTGACCGTCCATTTCAAAAGTTGTGCCGTTACGAAATTCGCCTGCCAGCATATCGTTCTTCCTCCAAAGAAAATTATCCAGTGTTATACAGTGTTCTCTTGAACAGTGCTTGTTTATTCTACCGCATAATTTCCCTTTTGGCAAGAGGAAATTTCAAATTTCTCAAAAATTTTTTAGCCGGAACGGCAGACAGATAATCGTCTGCCGCTCCGGCCGTTTTGTTACCGGTCAGCAGCAGTTGCCGGTACAGGTGCAGCAGCCGGTATCACCGCGATTGCCCTGATCGCAGCAGCAGATCCAAATCAGAAGAATGACCACCAGGATCCACCACCAGTTTTCGCCCCACATAGAGTTACCAGAAGAACACATAAGTTATTTCCTCCTATCAAAGTTTTCACTTCATTCTATGGCGGCAGTTCGCGAATGGTTCCTGTGATTTCAAATTATTTCTGCTTCCACACCATCACGATATAAATCAGTAATACGGATGGTGACCGGCTGATTTTTACGTGCAGTACTGGATGCAATGTAGATTGGAAAACCGTATCGTCCGTGCGCGGCCCAGTGACCGTTGCTTTGATGTTCCGGCAGCACATCATGCAAAATACATCCGATAAATCGCTGCAGATATTTGGTACGCAGTTCTGCGGCTGTCTGCTTTGCCTGTTCTGCGCGCGCGGTTTTTACCGCGCCGGAGCATTGATCGGGCATAGCAGCGGCCCGCGTTCCCTCCCGCACAGAATAAGGGAATACATGCACAGATGAGAATGCACACTGCCGCAAAAAATCCAGCGTTTCTGTAAATTCCTGTTCGGTTTCCCCCGGAAATCCGACGATCAGATCGGTCGTGATCGAACAGTCCGGGAAAGCCTTACGCAGCAGGTTTACATTATAAAGATACTGCGCAGCGGTATATTTTCTCCCCATCCTCTGCAATACAGTATTGCTTCCGCTTTGCAGAGATAAATGAAAGTGTAGCGCCAGATTGTTATAACAGCGCAATCTCTCACAAAAGGCATCGTTAATCAGGCGCGGATCAAGTGACCCAAGCCGGAAACGGATTGCTGGAAAAGCCGGTAAAAGCCGGCACAGTAAATCTGTCAGCGAGCACTGCGGAGTAAGATCCTGCCCATAAGAAGCAATTTCAATACCGGTCAAAACGATTTCATGCACATCAGCGGCTGCCATACGCGCTGTTTCCTCCTGCACCTGCACCGGCGGCAGCGACCGGACTCTTCCGCGAGCGTATGGTATAATGCAATAGGTACAAAAATTATTGCACCCATCTTCGATCTTCAGCAGGCCCCGCGTTCGTCCATGCGGGATCCCTGCCGGCAGATATTCATATTTTTCAGGCTGCCGTACCGCTGCGGTTACGTTTTTTCCCTGCACAGCATCTTCGCAAAGCTTGATCGTCTGTGCGCGGTCGGACGTACCGCAAATCAAATCGATTTCACCAGTAGACCGCACCCGATCCGGATCGGTTTGGGCAAAGCAGCCGCAAGCCGCAATCACTGCATGCGGATTATCCCGCCGCAGTTTATGAAACGCCCGAATATTTTTATGATCGGACACAGAAGTAACTGTGCAGGTATTGATGATAACGGCATCGGCGTCCCGTGCAACAATCTCATGTCCCCGTGAAGCGGCGAGCTGCTCCAACGCCTGCGTTTCGAAAAGATTCACCTTACAGCCTAAGGTAAAAAAAGCAAATTTCATATCCTTAACGCCCTGTTCCTTTGGGTTTTTTCCGATTTATTCTAACATATTTTGCGCAATATTCCAAGAGGAATTCAATTCGCATTTGACAAACAACGGTATGCATGTTATACTGTTTCCATAATGTAACTTTGAATTGTAACCGTTTTGTAACTATAAGGAGTGCACTAAATGCCTACCACTACCAAGAAGAAAGAGCTTCTGGAATATAAGGGTCATCCGCTGATGCGCAAGGAGAACATCATTTATTATGGTTCGATGAGTGATTCCCATATTATTATGATGCAGATCCTCGAATCTGATCAAATCAATGGAATGCCGGTTGCCAAGCGCATATCCGTGCAGCTGCAGCAAACCAATCCCAACGTCCGCATCAAAGAGCGGATCGTTAAAAAAACTGAAAAAAGCAGTTTGTGGGCTGCTATGGATATTGCATCCATCTGGCTGAACCGCGCACTGAGCAATAAATAACACGAAACAATTCCTTGGATAAGACGGAGGTTGGATCATGAAATCCATGCATAAATTGTTTAAGCTCGCCGTATCCGGCGCTTTGGCAGCAGCCATGCTGCTGCCTAGCTCCCTTGCCATGTATCAAGCACAGGTAAAAGCCGATGCGCTTTATCTGCGAAAATCTCCCGGCGGCGAAATCATCACAACTTTGCCACAGGGCACCAAGGTTGCTGTGCTGAACAACAGCAGCAGTTGGTATAAGGTTGTGGTCAACGGTAAAGAGGGATATGTCAGCGGCGAATACCTGACCGGCACAGCAACCACTGATTTCTCGCTCGGCAACGGCAAAATCGTCTGCGACACTTCGGTTAACTTCCGTTCTCAGCCGAATACTTCTTCCGCCATTCTCGCCTCGCTCCGCAATGGTACAGTCGTATCGGTGACCGGCGTACAATCCGGATGGTACAAGGTTACATACGGCGGCAAGAATGGCTTTGTCAGCGCGGATTACCTGACCTTTTCGGGCGTACAGGCTCCTGCGGCAAGCACCAATAACAGCACAGCGGGAAGCTCGTCCTCCGGCGCAGTGAAGCCCTCCAATAATGCAGTTGCTTATACTGGCAACAGCGAAAAGCGTGCTTCTGTATTGGAGTTTGCGGCAGAATTCCTTGGAACACCTTATGTGTATGGCGGCAGCACCCCCAGCGGCTTTGATTGCTCTGGTTTTACCTCCTATGTATTTAAGAATACCGTTGGCTCAATTCCGCGTGTCGCTCAGGCACAGTTTGATGCTACGACGCGTATTACAATGGAAGAATTGCAGCCCGGCGATTTGGTATTCTTCGGCAGCAGTGCGGGGTCGATCAGCCACGTGGGTATTTATGTGGGCGATCAAACGTTTATCCACTCTCCGCATACCGGTGATGTTGTGAAATATGAATCTCTTTCCGGCAGCTATGCCAACCGTTTCCAGGGCGGCGGCCGCGTTATTTTTGATTAAGTTTTGTCCAGGCTCCTTCGATATGACCGAAGGAGCCTTACTTTATGTCTGAATATAAAGCACCCCATTTTCCCACAGCAGCTTTTCCGGTCGGATCTTCTGCTGTTCCAAACATTGATTCACGGCATCCCCCAATCGAACAGACAGCAGACTCCTCACTTCTTTGGGCAATGAAAACCCGGCAATTTCCGCCTGCGTACAGTTGGATTCAACTTTTCCATCCAATACAGTGAATTTCCAGCATCCGTATAGTTTGCATTGCTCCGGAAGAAACAGCAAGGCTGTACGCAAACCACCGGATACCAACTCTTCTTTTTGCAGGGTTTGCTTATGGATCATCGCACTGGCAGAAACTGTGCCGTCTTCCCCAATCTTCACCGTCAAATCGTCCGGTTCGATAGGAAGCGTTTGTAGCAGAAGCGCACAGATATCCTGTTCTGTCAGCCGAATGTTCATGGCGTTTTCCTCCTGTTCGGGTGGGAATTGCTGCGATATGTGTTCATTGTGATTTGACCGTCCCAGCAGCATATGCCCAATCATCAACAGACACAGCAGCATGCAGACACCAAGTATCAACGTGTACGCAAAACTCTTTCCTTCCTGATTGGCCATGCTCTCTCCCCCTTTCTCTATGGTCACTATATGACCGTGGCAGGATATTTATACAAAAGAAAGCCACCGGATATTGGGATCCGGTGGCTTTGCTTCGCCCTATTTTATTATGCGGAAAGGTATGGCTCAGCGTTTATTGCCACAGCCGCAGGAGCTGCCAGTACCTGCAGTTCCACTACAGCCGCATCCGCAGTTATTCGCATCTGCCGCTCCGGTAAACAGGCATTCCACATTTTCCCCACGCGGCGGGAAAAAAGCATCAATCGGGAACTCAAAGTTCGAGAATACCTCACAGGGATCCTGTTCTCCGCCAACACCACTGTTGGAACAGTCGCGCCGCGGCAGACAGATATCATAGGCCGGCATCAAAAGTTGGATATCGCGCTCCAGCCGGATGATTGCAAACTGTCCCAGCGTAACAAACAGTTGATAACCGCTGTGATTGAGCACCAGATCTTCCCCGCCAAAGCAATTACCAAGCGACTGCGGAACTTCATGCAGTGCACAACAGCAGCAGTTGCACGAGGTTTCCGGAGCAACTACGCGGGCATCCAGCAAAATCGGATCGACCACTTCCACAACAGCCGTCGGCTTGTTGCTGTTCGGACAAAGCTGCACATCTTCGCCGTTCTCCACATACTGCGAAGAGAATACGCGTGCGCCGCCTTCACCACCAAACAGCACAACCCTTTTGTCAAATACAGCAAGACCATCGATGATACGCGGCCGGCCAACCGCACAGCTTACTTCACATTCGATACGATAGAAGAAGCGAATATCAACCGTGTAAAATCCTCGGTTATATGGCATCCGAAGTCTCTACATCATCCTCCCCTCCCCATCCCCCTTAAAAATACCACAACACCCCTATTTTTGCAACAAAAAGCCGCCCTTAAATCGGGCGGCTTTTCTTCTCACTCCCATATTCCCTTTGTAATCCTGGCAATCTCGTCCATAGCAAGCCGCAGCTGCTCGTTTTCCTCCTGCACAGCAGCGGGCAGACGCGGCGCCTGTGCCGCCGCAGGCAGTGCCACGTCCGGTGTGCCTTCGCCCTTCAGCTCCCAAAGCAGCTTTTTCATACCGCTTTCGTAGATGATGCAAATGCCCTTGCCAACGCTGCACACGCGGTTATAATACTTAAATTCACCCAATTCATGGTTTCGCAGCGTTTCCCAGTCCTGCCCGTTGCGATATACGGTTGGGCGGCTCCGCAGCAACGTACTCAGCCGGTCTTTCTTCACGCCCAGCCGCCTTGCCGCTTCATCTATGCGCAGGCACCCGCGCCCCATCCACTGGTGCGGCATCCCTGCCGCAGGCCGTGCGCGGTATCCGCCCGTTTTGCGTATTTGGGGCAGCACCTCGTCAAACAGCCATGTTTCAAACTTCTGTGCGGCAGGCAAGCGGCTGCGGATGATCAGCCGCCAGACGTCACCCTCGGGGATAAAATTAACTGTTATCTTCTTTTTCGGACTTTGAGGATGTGGTAGGTCGCGTTTCACGACCGACCGGCAATGCCGCCCGACTGCATCTTTCGGATTGCAGTATCCAAGCATCTTGGCGCAGTCGTTCGCGGGGAACAACTCCTTCCCATCCTCCAACAGAATATCCAGCTTGCCGAACTCACTATTCGATACCGTCAGCATCCCGCCGTTCATTGCGCCACCTCCACTACAGGTGCGGGCGCTTTCAGGCCGGTTGCCATCAACTGCATCGCAAGCTGAAAACCCGTTAAAAAGCCGAACTCCTCCGCGCAGGCGGCATAAGTGCTGATAGCGTCCTCCTGCTCCATGCCCGCGGCTCGTAAAATCGGCTGCATCGCTTTCTCCGCTTCGGCGTTCGCCGGACGCTCCCAGAAGCTTTCGCGGAACGCCTTGTTTTCTTCCTCCTGAATGTAATCATAGAACAGCTTGGTTAAATCGTATTTCATAATAATCCTCCTATTTGGTTGTAACCCTGCGGAGGATGTGATAGAATAGATTTATCAAATCCTTTGGGGTTTGGTTGTTAAAGGACACTCGCTTGCTTTCCTACGGCTGGGCGGGTGTCTTTTTATTTGCCGATTTCTTCATCAATCTTTTCATTTAACCATTGTGTTTTACTTTTCCCCTGCCGTTTTAGAGCTTCGGTTAACGCATCAAGCTTTTCACGCGGCACAGAAACGCTAAACTGTCCAATGGTTTTTCGCCTTTCCTTGAAGTAGTCGGCTCTACTCTCTGGCGTCACTTTTGCACCTCCTTTGTTGCTAGCTATATTATAACGCTGTTGCTAGCAAAAGTCAACTATATTTTTCCCCCTTGTTTTATCTCGTCATATTTGATATTATTTCTAAAAAGGGGATGAGTATATGAAATATGATCTTGACCGAGATTATTCAATGCAGGAATTTGTAGACGAACTTTACACTACGCATCGCCCCCCTGAGCCAAATGTTCACGAGTTGAAACAAAAGCTGTCGATTTATATTCACCGTTATCAGTTAGCCAATCGAAAAATTGTCCTCTCATCCTATGCTGCCAGCTGTCTGATTGGCGCTTTCGTTATGCGCGTTCCGGAAAACGCCAAAATTTTAGACTATCTTTTCACTATTCTAAAAATTGGCGGTATCGGCCTTTTAGGCTGCATCACTTCTCTATTTATTACTGAATTTTTCTGTATGCTTTTTGGGGGTGATGATTATTCAAACGGCTCACCACTGTTGCTATTTTTATCTGTTTTCCTTCTCGCCCCCATTGCCTGTATATTCATCTGTTCCCAAAATTTCATAGGATAATGCCAACCACAGCATAAAAATGCCAGAGCGGTTTTCCGCTCTGGCATTTCCTTTCCTCATCGTCTCCTGCTCGGTCTTTTGGGTCTCTGCGGTCGCTGCGGTCCGGAAGAGCGTCCGCGTGATCCTCCGCCGGAACTCTTCCCGCTGCCGCTCGTCACGGTGGTGTATACGCTCGAACCGTCCCACACGTATCCGGTGGCTTTGTCCTTAAATTCCGGAATCATCGTAGCCGGATCAATCGGTGTGCCATTACGCAGGATAGACAGATCCAGATGCGGTCCGGTCGAATTTCCGGTTTGTCCAACCTTGCCAACCGTTTCGCCCTGTTTCACCTCCGTACCTACCGGCACCGCGCTCTTTTCCATCATGTGGTGGTATGCGCTTATCGTTCCGTCGCTGTGCTCTATTTCAATCACCCAGCCATATCCGTCTGACCACCCGCTCTTTACCACCTTGCCGCTCTTATATGCGCCAATGGGTGTCCCCTCCGGGGCTGCAATGTCAATGCTGGGATGCAGCGATGAACTCATCGCACCGTTGTCTGTCTGGAAGGATTCACGCGGGCCAAAGTCGCTTGTGATCTGTGCGCCCGCTATAGGGTTAATTCCCGTTTCCTCTCCGCTCTGGTATTCGCCAACCGTTGCCGCGCCAAACGGGTTCTTCTTCCAGCTCGTGTTTGTGCTCTGCCACAGGTATGCACGCTGCTGCTGTGTCAAGCCGTCCATTGCGCGAACGCATGCCGTCGCTTCTGTCGTGCGGGGATTGCCCTCGTTGTCCGTGTTGGCCGTTTCCAGCGCCACGCGGTACATGGCGTAGGTGGCAGGTGATATGCCCGCTTCCTTTTCAGCCATATACGCTTTGGCGCGCCACTCGCTCAGCTCGCGTCCTTCGTTGATGTGCTGCTCATACTCATTCAGCAGTGAACGCACATGCGCCTTGCCGTCGCCGGTCAGTGCGGCATAGAATGTCCCGTTCTGGTCAATAGTCTTCTCGTACTCCGATACATGGAACGGGTTGCGGCTCATGCTGCTGCTGTAAGTCTGGAATAATACATCCCGCTGCTCGTCTGTCAGGCTGTCGTAACCGCGCAGAATATCCGCAACATTATCCGCGTTATCCGTGCCGCTGCCTTTCGCCCACTTGTCATATATTGCTGCATCCGCTTGGAAACGTACAAAATCAGTCGCATTCACCTTGCCCTTGGCGATCTCGTTCCAGTTCTTGCGCGTTTTTTCGTCCTCCTCACCAATGGACGAAATCAGCACATAGTCCGCAACCGCCTGCTTCTCCGCATCAGTCAAACCGGTGTCCTGCATCACCTCATCCAGCACCAACAGCCGTGCTTCCGCATCTGTCCTCACCTTCTTGTCATCCGCGCCCTTCTCGTTTTCCAGTGCACGCCGCCGGTCGTCCCACTGTGCAAACTGGTCGATGGAAAGGCCGGATTCCAGCGCACCCCGCGCCGCATCCTGACGGCTCTCGTCGATGTACTTGCTCAGCAGGAAAGCCGTGCGGTCGCTGTAATCCGCCGGCATCTCATCCTCGCCGGATACGATCACCGCCTTGTCAAGCGCCGCCTTCTGCGCAGCAGTCAGCTTGTCGTTGTCAAACAGCGCAAGCCGCTGCTGCTCCTTCACGCCCTGCACCGTGTTGCCCTCTGCATCCTTCACTGCTTCAAAGCCGCGCAGGCTGAGTACCGCCTCATAGGCATCCTGCGGCGCAACGCCCAGCTTGTCGCGCATTTCCTCATAGGCTGCGGTCTCCTTAGCGTTCAGCCCCTTAAAGCCTCTGTCAATGTAGTCCTGCGCCGTATCGCCGGACCATTTGCCGAACAGCATCGCCTTGGCGTAGTCTCCTGCCCCCTTCTCAAAGATGGGGAACTGCAAAATGCGGTTGCCGTCGCGGTCCAGCGCATAGCTGCCGCCTGCACGCACGGTCGCAAAGCCCTCCGCTGCCTTCTTGGCCGCACCTCCGCCGAATGGCGGCAGCAGATAAACAACAGGCTTCAGTAGCTCCTTGCCAACCGTTGCGGCCTTCTTGTTTGCCGCCGCATCGCCGGATAGGCTGTTCCATATGGTTCCACGGTCTGGCAGTGCGCTCTGGATCGGCACACGGCCGCCGCCAAACAGGCCGCCCACAAACGGCAGGTTTTCCGCCACATCATCACCAAGCGATTTTGCCACGTCCCAGCCCGTGCGTTCCTTCTTCTCCTCGTCCTCACCAATGCCCAGCGCGTCCCTGATCATGCCGATGGGGTCAAGCGCCGCGTCCCGTCCGGTCAACTGGCTGTATAGCACGTTAAACAAATGCGCCCCCACAAACACCTTGGCATACGCCCATGCCACATGTGCTTTGCTCTTCTCTGCCTGTTTCTTCGGCATATCCTTAAACAGATAGGAAAGCTGGTTGTTCACCTCAATCTGGAACATCGTAAACACCTTGCTCACGGGGTTTGTCGCGTTAAACGCAGTCGGCTGCGCCCCCTTCGAGCGGTCTGCCATCAGTCCCGCTGTAAAGGCGTCCGCGTCGTCTATCGCCGCGTCCATGCTCATACCGTTCTGGATGTTCTGCTCGTACCGCGCACGGTGGATGGTGGTTGCCGTAAAATGGTCTATCATCTCCATCGGCAGACCGGCAAGGTCGCTCGCCTTGCGCGTCAGCGTCTTGTCGATGCTGTCCGAGCCATACCGGTTGGTCAAAAATGTGGATGCATCGCGGTAGCCGTCATCCTTCACAAAGCCCTGCACGGTTTTCATCGCGCCGCGCACCATATTCGGCACGCTCACCTCGCCTGTCGCCTGCGTGATGGGGATCAGGTTGGTCAGCCAGCTTCCGGGGTTCAGCGCTATCATGTTCGCCGCCACGCGCCCCTCCAAATTTTTGGCCACCGTGTAAACCTGGCGGTTCGCCATGTCCTCCCAGCCGCGGTCCTCGCGGCTCTTCTTGCCCGCAAGGTTGTCCGTATAACGCCGCAGCTCGGTCACAAAACGCCCCATACCCATTTCCTGCTGGTTCTTCAGGTCTGCAATCAACTGCTGTATGGTGCTGGGGTTGTCGCCGTATGTCTCCTCAATCGCCTGCCGCTGCTGCAAGGCGTCATACTCCGGATTCGCGCGGATCGCGTCGATCCTGTCCTGCACACCCTCGTCCGAAAGCGTATACCGCACCGCGTCCTCCAACGCACGCAGCCGCTGCACGCTGTCTGTCAGGGTGATTACGTCCGCCGCCGTCTCAATGTAGCGGTCAAAGCCCGCCACCGCGTCATAGTCGGTAATATTGCCCTTGCGCTGCAAAAGGTTGCCGAACCACTTCCTGCCCGGGCGGAAGGTGTCCGTCATGCCGGCAATGTCAGTCGGCACGTCCATGCTCCTGTCCTTGCCCAGTCCAAACTTATGCAGAATGCGGCCGAGTATCCCGTCCGGCTTGTCCTCGCGGAAGTGCGGCGCGTAGTTTTTGCGGAAAGGCACAGGCTCCTGCCCGTTCAGCAGCAGCGTCTCGTTCATCCGGTTGTAAAGCTCGTTGTAAATATCGCGGAATACCGTCACCGCATTGCTGATTTTGCGGTCCATCTCCGGTGTCACGGTGATCCGGTTGTTCTTGATGTACTCTGCCGCCGCGCCGTCCTCGCCCTCCAGCCGCATCTGCGTCAGCGCGCTCTCGTGCTCGCTCAGGCGCAGCGCTTTCACCTGCTCGCGCATCCGGTTTTTCAGCCGGTTGCCCTCTGCAACCGCCTTGTGTACCGGCGTAAAGTAATCGCGGATGATGTTGTCCGCAAGGTCGGTCTGCTCACCAAAGATGTCGCGGATATTGCGCTCCATCGTCTCGCGCTGATATTGCAGGCCGAAGCGCTTGTCCTTGGCAAACTCCGCGATCCAGTCCGCGGCCTCCTGCGCATTGCCCTGCATCTGCTCCTGCCGCCGCGCCTGAAACTCACGGATGGGCTGGTCTGCCTCGCGTACCGCCCGTTCTGCCGCTCCATACATATAGGCATTTTCCGGATTATCAGCTTGTTCCCATTTCTGCGTGTCCATGCCAAGCTGCGCCGCGTTCTGTGCCATTTGTATATCACGCTTCGTTAATGTCAAACTCTTGCGCGTAAACATTGCCTGCTGTCTGGCTTTTTTCGTGGTCTCCCACGCGGCCTGCAGCTCGGCGGCGGTCTGGGTGCGCTGTGCGTCCCGCTCCCGCTGCATCATCTCATTCCGCTTTCTCTCCCGCGCCTCCATCACGCCCTGTTCCGGCGTTTTGCGAAACTGCATCGCCGCCTGCGCGATCTCCTGCGGCGTCAAATCGGCAGCATTTCCCCCGGTGGGCTGGGTGCTCGTTTCTGCCCCGCCGTCCGCAAGCTGCCGCGCGGTCTCCTCCATCTCCGCCCGCAGGCGGGCGATCAGCCTGTCCTTCCCCGCGCCGGGCAGCAGTGTGTCAGCCTGCCGCAGTTCTTCGTCCAGCTCCACCATGCGCCGCGTCAGCGCCGCCGCATCCCGCGCGGGGTTGAAATTTCCGCCATCCGGTTCTATACTGTCAGTAGATAGACTTGGTAACGCCGTAGTGAGGCCGCCGGTTGTGGACCGACGTGTAGCCGCTACAGGTGCCAAGTCTCTTTTGTTTGCCTGAGGGTTGCTATCGGGTGCGTTCTGTGCTACACTGTCAATAGCGGATACTGGAGAAGCAAGAAGCGTTTCGGACGACTCAGAGCTGGGGGTGGCATTAGCCGCATCAAGCACTTGCGTAACAGTTCCGCTATTATTTTTTCCAATATATGCAGATACTACCCATAACTTTTTATACTTGTTTTCCGCAACGGCTTCTACCACATAGTAGGAGCCGTTTATTTGTTTCACAAACCTCACCATAGGAGCTGGATCATTGTTTTTCCCTCTGAATTCCGCGCTTGTCGCAATGCTGCCATCCGAATTGCGCAGAAGTTCCGCTCGATCAAAATTTTCGATCACATAGCCCATACGCGCGATATCAAGAACATTCCCCATAGAATTGTCAGATTCTCCATTCTGACCATGTCCCTTAACAATATGGTTAATGCCTCCTTTGTTGATCGCATTGCTGTATCCCGAAAAATCCTCTCCCAGAAGGTCCTTCATCCAACGTTCCTGTCTCGGGGAAACCTTGGAGATAGTGTATCGCCCAAATTTTGCGTTCGGATCTTCTATGTATCGCTCCGCGAAATCCGCAAGCCCTTCGTCCACCGCATTCACATATTCGTTAATCTTTGCCATCTGCTCCGGTGTATGCGTTTCGGGGTTCGTGTCTATCGCGGTGGTTCGCTGTCTGCCTACCGCCGTGCCTGTCGCACCGAAGAATAAGCCGCTTACACCGCCGCCCAGCACCGCCTCGGCCAGCTCCGCAAACGAAAAACGGGCTTCCGGGTCTGCCGCCGCATAGTCTGCCGCAAAGTTGATTATGTAGCTTGCGCCTTCCTCTCCGGCTTCCACGCCCATCTGGCGCAGAATATTCTTCACCGCGCCCTTGCCGCCGGTTTTCAGCAGGTCGGCCAGCTTGTCTATCGGCAGCTTTTCGCTCACAGCTTCAATCACGCCCGCCGCCGCGCCGCGTGTCAGCGCCTCGCCGGGGTCAACGCCGCGCGCATTCAGTTCTGCGGCCTTCTGTCCTGCCGCCTGTGTGCCCATCAGCACAGAGGCAAGCGCCGTTCCTGCGCCCGGTATCGCGGCCGCCGCCATTACCGGCGCATTGCCCGCAATCGAAATCGCGCTGTTCGCCAAAAAGCGCGGCGCTGCCGCCATGCCTGCCGTGGCGTTTCGCTGTGCCTCCGCCGCCTCGCGCATCATGCGCTGTCCGGTCAGGTTCTGGTCTACCGCCGTGTGCGTCCCCATCTGGTGCAGGCGTTCCCGCTTTTCCTCCAGTTCGGCATACATCCGCGTATATGCCGGGGATACCTGCCCCATCGCGTCCACCGCCGGGGTGCTCGCCAGCACATTCTCAAGCTGCGCGATCTCTTGCTCCAGCTCCACATAGGCAGGGCTTTTGCGGCTCGCCTCCACGTTCTCAGCCTGCTGCTGCGCGGTCTCCACCAACGCGGGTATAGAACCTGCAGCGCGCTTGCCTACCGCCTCCATGCCCTGCCGCCAACGGTCCGCACCGGCGCGCAGTGCAATGTTTTCCTGCACATAGCGCAGCGTATCCTCGTCCGCCCCCATCTGTCGCAGCCGCTGCACTGCCGTGCGGTCGCTCACCGTGTCCGGCATCCCCCAGCTGTCCGAAGCGCCCAGCCCGCTCCCGCTGTATTTCAGCCCGTAGCGGCTTGCAATGCGCGCCATCTCATCGGCAAGGCTTTGCTCCGTCTGTCGTTTCAGCGCATTCTCTGCCTTGCTCCACGTGTCCTCCGCACGGTCATACAGGCTCGCCATCGTCCGGTGGGATGCCATACCGGAAACGTCGCGCATCGCTTCCTTTTCCCGTGCCCAAACCGCGCGACGGTCCCGCATATCCGTCGGGCGGAAGGGTGCTACCGGCTGCCGCCGCATCACTGGGCCGCGCGTATCCGCCGTATAGGTTTCGCCCGTGCGCCGGTCATAGCTCCAGCCGTTCCGGCGGCGGATCGCATCATTTGCCGCTTTCAGCTCATTCCGGCGCGTTGGGCCTGCCATGTGCCACGCTTTCGAGTTGGCACGCAATACGGCGCTGTCGCCGATCTGACGCGCGCTGTCGTCAAGCGTTTTGGCTGCGCTGGTCAAGCGGTCAAAGGCCGTGCCTGCCGCCGATCGGCTTACCGTTACCGTGTTCTGCGGCTTTGCCGCGGTCTTCCTCTGCCCGTTCTCTTTTGCCGTCTTTACCTGCTGTCCCAGCCCGGAAAGCGTGCCGCCCCCGCGCGTCACCGTCTGCGCCGCTTTGGTTGCCAGCCAGCGTTTTTTATCGTCCGATAGCTTTTTTGCCATCCTGCTCCCTCCATCCGAAACCGCTTTTTGAAAATAGGGGGTATCAAATACCCCCTATCCTGTATTACATTTGGCTTTCTACATACTGGTTGTCCAGCTTCTTTCCGCGCAGCTCCTCCATGGCAAGCTCGTATTCGATCTGCCACTGCTTGTCAAACTGCTCCTGCGTAATCTGCCCCGCCTTCAGCTGGTTCTCCAACTCACGGCGGCGCATCTCCAGCTCCTTGGCCGCCAATGTCGGCATACCGTTATAAATGCCGTTCATCTGGCCGTTTGTCACGCCCATGTTAAAACCAAACTCACGGTCCCAGCGATCCTGCTGTGCAATGTTCTGCACATGTTCATAGCCCTTCTGCGCAATTTGGGTCAGCAGGTTGGCCAGTGCCTGTGCGCCCTGCAAGTCACCGTTCAGCTTGGCCTGCGTGATCGCACGTTCAATTTCCGCAATCGCCTCGGTCTGGGTGGTCGCGTTGTCGTTCAGCGCACCCTGATAGGCGTTGCCCGCTTGAATCTGGCTGCTCTCGGTAAGACCCGTGGAAAGCAAGCCGTTCGCTGCCAGGTTCTCCGCCAAACTGCCGTTGGGATTCAGCGTCTGCATATAAGCCTTTTCTGCGGCAGCGTTGTTCACCGCAGTCAGCTTGCCCACGCTGTCCTTCTGCGCGTTCAGGTTTGCCACCGCGCTGTCAACCCCGGCCTGAATCGCTGCCTGCTGCTGGTTCGCCGCCTGCTGCATCATGCTATTGTACTCGTCTATGCCTTTCTGCTGTTCCTCCTGCTGCTTGCGCAGTTGGTTGATGTACGCCTGCATCTTGGTCTGCTCCGCATCATTGGCAAACTGCCCCAGTCCGGCCGTTCCCTGTGCCTTATCAAGCCGCATATCCGCAAGGGACTGCAGATAGTCTGCGTCCGTGTTGCCCTTATATGCAATATCCCAGAACGTGTCGCCGATATCAAATTTGGGATAACTCCCGCCGCCCGTCATCTGCTGCCCCAGCGAGCCGCCGGAAGAGGTGCCTGAGCTGCCGCCAGACGGGCGCGACGATCCGCCGGAAGGCGCTGTATTGGCAGGTGGCTTCCACTCACCGTCTACATAGGTGTAACCATGCTCACCATAGATCTGCTGGTTTTCCTTATGCAGTGCTTCCTTCTCCGCTGGACTTGCTGTGTGCCACTTCTCCGAATTAGCTTCGGCCTTCTGCTGCCAGCTGGGCTTGCTGGGTTTGCTGGGTTTGCTGGATGACCCTTTTCCTGCACTCCCTCCACTCGGTTTCTTGTTACCCTTCAGCGCACTGCTCACTGCACTACCAATCGTGCCGCCAATCAAGCTCCCTAGTCCCATTGTTACCGCTCCTTTCTGCCTACAAGTCCGCACCTCTGTAACATCATAACGCACATCTCGCGTGTCATCGCGCCCTGCGGGCTAATGCCGTCCGTAATGTCGGCATCCTGCGCCGCCTGCCATGCACCGGCCGCCCAAGCGCTTGGGCCTTTGGCTGCCCGCTCCTTCTCATACCGCGCCATAAACGCACAAAACTGTTCGTAACTCATTTTGTCAACCTCCCTGCCGAAGCCCTCTGCCACGCCGTCCGCAATGGCATCCGCAATTTCATAGAACTTGTTTTTGTACAGCTTCATGTCGTCCGCATCGTCGATAAAGCACGTTTCAATCAGCGCATGGCTCACGCCCCTGCGCTTCACGTGCCGCAGTACCGCAAACGAGCTGTTGCGCTTTACCCCTCTGTTCGTAAAGCCCAGCGCGTACAGGCGTTTAAGAATAGCCTGCTCCACACCTACGCCATCCTCAGAGGGATGCACAAATATCTCCGATCCGGTTGTCCTGCCGTTGCCTTTGCGGTCATTCGCTGCGCTGTTAAGATGGAATTCAATCACATAGGATACGCCCGAGAGCGGCAGGCTGACACCTTGTGTCACCACCTTGTACGCATCCCGGCTCTGGTCGTAAATCTCAACCGCAAAGCCGTACTTTTTCAGCTTGGGCGCAACCGCCGTTGCCATGCGGCGGGTCTCCACCGCTTCCGTGTAGCCGCAGCCGACTGCGCCGCTGTCATAAGGCGTACCACCGTGACCGGCAATTAAAAGGATTTTCAAAGTACCACCCCTTGTTATTTTTCCAGCGGTTTTCTGTAAGTAAGCGCGCGGTCGGAATCCGTCACGCCTGCCGTGGTCGGGTCTACAAATACCGCCAGCACCGCTACAAACACCGCAGCGAGCTGATACGGATTGCCCAGCACCGCCATGATCTGCTCCCGCAGAATCTCCCACGAGGTAAACATGGACGGCTCCGCACCGATCGCCGTCAGCATCACCGACACAATACCCACCCAAAACCACGGGTTTTTCATTCTCACCGGAATATTGACTTTCATAGTCTCTCCCTCCTCACAAAAAATCATGTTTTTGCAGCCGCTCCATATATACGCGCTTGATATTCTCAATCGCGCATCCGGCGCGGTTGTTTTTGTACTGCCGGTGGTCGTGGCAGTAATTTTCATAAGCGTCTATCACAGCAAGGA
>NZ_JNJN01000040.1 GCF_000701665.1 Agathobaculum desmolans ATCC 43058
ACTCCAGAGAAATATCTCAATGAAATAGTGATGACTGCAATAAGTCAAATCAATTTTTCAACGCGAGAAATTCAATTTCCACAGACGATGCGTACTACCCCAGCGATAACATTTTATTCCCCTGTCACTGGGAAGGTTGGGAAGGCGGCAAAGGCTGGGGGCGGTGAAGTTGATATTAAAGAAATGATCGGGGGAAAAAATCGAATGTCATTTTTCTGTTCAAGCAATAACCTAGATATAGGTTATGAATATTATGTCCATTATTCCGCTTCTGCCGATTTGTAAGGAGGGACACTATGACTATCACCAAGAGCAAGGTCTATATCAAGACTGACGCACAAAATCGTATCATCCGCTGTGAGGGTGGATACACAACACCGGCAGACCTATCTGGGTGGATATATATTGACGAGGGTACGGGAGACCGCTACAACCTGTGCCAAAGTCACTATTTTGACGGCGGCACCTTCACAGCGGACGGTATCCCGCGATACAAGCTTGCAGACAGCAAGCCGGTACTGCGCAGTGAGGAGGAGATTGCGGCGGATAGAAGTGCTTTGCCCGCACCGCCGCCGAGCAGGGTTGAGGTGTTAGAGGCCGAAGTAACCCGCCTGCGGGCACAGAACGAGCTGCAGGCGCAGCACCAAACCTTTTTAGAGGATTGCCTGTTAGAGATGGGCAACATCGTTTATGCGTAAGTTTTGGGCGGCCATCGCCCTAAACCTATATTTTATTCTCGAGAAAGGAGAGACGGAAATGATGGCAATGTTATACGCAAGCAAAATCTGCATGGAGGCGGAAAACCCCAAAACCCGGAAGCCGTGGGTATTTGCGGACGTACCGGCGAAGCTGAAAAAGCAGGTAGCGGACATTTTGGTAAACGAATGCGGCCTGCCGGAGCTGGTGCCGGAAGCGTTCGGCGGCACGGCGGCGTAAGTAAATCACGACAGGGCATAGCCCGGACTGCGCCCGCAGGCGCGTCCAGTGAGCAACCGGGCGTAGCCCGGCACTTAGCGAATCGGAAAGGAAGTAAAAATATGTACAAGAACAACATCTACATCAAGAACCACAAGGAACTGTCCGCGATCACTAAGAGTGTGCGGCAGGAGGACGGCAGTATCACGCAGGAGGTTGCGCCGATTGGCGTGAGGCTTGACGTCTACGACGATCGGCACGGCCTGAAGCACAATGATCTCGCGCGGGCGCAGTACAAGCATTGGCTGTTCGTTGAAACCGGTGTGGACAAGCTGCTGACGCCGGATGACCGTAAGCTGCTCGGCCTGTGATTTGAGAGGAGGTGACGGGGCGGGTAGAACCGCCCCATTTGCCTATGGATAAGTGCATTATTAACCCTGAGCTGGACTGCATCGGCTCGGCAAAGGTTGCGGTGCTGGCCGAGCGCGTAGACCGGCTGGAAGAATGGCGGGACAAGTCCTCGAAATTCCACAACGACTTTTACGACTGGCAGCGGACGCAGATCGCGCGGGATGCGCGGCTGGATGAGCAGCTTAAAACCATGATTGCAGATATTTCAAAGGTGCTTGCATGGCAGGAGAGCCAGCAGGCCAAGCCCGCCAAGCGGTGGGATGCGATAACGGATAAGATCATCTGGGCAGTGCTTGCGGCGGTGATCGCATTCCTGCTCGGGCGCATTGGACTGTGAAAGGGGAACTTACATGAAAGTAAATATTCCGGTGAGAATGAAAAATCCGTGGTTTTGGGTGGGCATTGTGTCGGTGATGCTGACAGCGATCGGTGCGGAGCCGTCCATGTTTACCTCGTGGGAGATTCTGCGGGAGCAGATCATGGCGGTGCTGGGCAATCCGTATCAGCTCGCTGCGGTGTTTGTGGCGGTGCTGGCGGTGTTTGTAGACCCGACCACCAGCGGTCTGACGGACAGTGACCGTGCGCTCAGTTATGTAAAACCGCTGAAAAGATAACAAAAGCCGCCCGGAGGCGGCAAATTGACATAGGGCAGCGTGCGATGGTATAATATGTCGGGCGCTGTCGTTCCCAGCGGCGGGCGGTTGACCACTCTCCTGTAAAAAGGAGGTGGTGCGTATGGGCAAAAAACTCTTTCGAGTTTTGATATGGGCAATTCTGTTGCTACATATTTTGACCATAAATGCAAAATGACCGTCCTACCTGCAAAGTAAACGGTCATTTTGACTAAAACTCTGTAGGGTCAACCGCTCGTCGGCAGCGCCCCTTTGTATAGATATTATACCACATGCCCCGCCTGTGTCAAGGCGGGGCTTTTTGTTTATCCTGCCATCAAAATACGAGGTGATAATAGTTGAGCAGTATTCGATGTGACATCTACGACCCCAAAGAATATGATATCTGGTTTGCGGCAACGCCGTACGGCTCGCCGGCCTATCCCGCTAAGACGCTCAAAACATGGGCGTCGGAGGAGCAGGCCGATGTGGTGTACAACCTGTGCCTGTTTAACATGACGGGCAGCGGCAGCGACCGGTACGGCGTGATCCGCGGGCGCACCTTGCAGTACCTCAAGGCCAAGGGCGTGGACTGCGGCTACGGCGGCACGAGCGAGAAGTTGACCGTCAGCCCCGGCAACGTGGTTGCGGGTGTTAAGGTTGCGGTGAAAGACAACGTGGTGCGGGCGCTGGACAAGACCACGCGCCGCAGCCGCAACATGATCGGAGAGCTGGCGGACGGTAGGATCATCGTTGTACAGTCCTCGGACGGCTGCACGGAGGACGAGGTGGCGCGCTACGCCGCCGGACGATATACCATCGACCTGCTGCTGGTGCAGGACGCGGGCGGTTCGACGGGCATGTACCGCGCCGGTGACGGCTATCTGTTCGCCCCGGAGCGCGAGGGGGCGAACGGCCGCCCGGTGTGCAGCGTAGTATGTATGAGAAAAAAGAACAAGGAGGGCAAACCGATGGGCAAGAAGAAGGTATTTATCGGCGTCGGACACGGCGGCAGCGATTCCGGCGCGGTCGGTTATCTGGTGGAGAAGGACATCAATCTCACGATGGCCACCGCGTGCCGCGATTTTCTGACCGCTTACGGCGTGGATGTGTGCATGTCGCGCACAAAGGACGAGAACGACACGGTCAGTCAGGAGGTCGCGGAGTGCAACGCCTACGCGCCCGATCTGGCGGTGGATATTCACAACAACAGTGGTGGTGGCGACGGCTTCGAGGTGTTCCACACGATCCACGGCGGCACGGGCAAGACGCTTGCGCAGAACATCGAGAAACAGGTCAAGGCGATCGGCCAGAACAGCCGCGGCGTGAAAACCCGTCAGGGCACGAGCGGTGATTACTATGCGTTCATCCGTGAGACGGTCGCACCGGCGGTCATCTGCGAGGGCGTGTTTGTGGATACCAAGGCCGACGCCGCGCAGGCCGACACGCTGGCCGAGCAGCAGGCGTTTGGCGTGGCGTATGCAAAGGGAATTCTGGATACGCTGGGGTTGGCTTACGATGAGCCGGAGGAGAAGCCGGACGATGAACCGGTGGAGCCGGAAAAAGAGCACTGGGCGCAGAAGCATTTTGACAGCCTGAAAGCAAAGGGTGTGGAGATTGAAGATACTCGCTTCGATGATCCCATCACCCGCAGCGAGGTGTTCGCGCTGCTGGATAGGATTGTGAAGTAACGGTGTTCAATTTGGACACGGGAAAAGCCGGGGATTATGACAAGCGCCACTATGACAAATACCCCTTCGCAGGATTTTTATCCTGTGATGGGGTATTTTTTGCTTTGCGCGTATTCGTCTGAGATCGCTATAGAGCGATTTTCACACCTCGGAGGGTAGACGTCCGCCTTCCTCTACTTCATGCCGTTGCAACTCGCGCAGAGGGGCGAGAGAGGGCATTGGGCGGGATGGTCACCGCGTCACCTCCGATTGTCTCTCGGAAAGCGAGCAGCTAAGGCGGTTTCGATATACTCATCAAAGCTCGTATCTGCTTCGCTCCCAACCCATGCATCTGCCAGCTCCCCGGCGAACCGGGCCAACACATCTTCTCCGCGGGAGCCGGTCGGCAGGGTGATGAGGCCTACAGCGTCCATGTAAGCAGCTCGGCTCCCAATCGTCACGAGGAGATTATCTCTCAGGGGGCTTGGCGAAGGTGTTTCGGCTTTCAGAAATTCGATTGCCTGGATTTGCGACCAGTCATCGCCTGTGCAGCCGACATTCATGAAATTCCCGATGCGGTAGTATTTCATGATGTCGTTCGGGGTCCCGTTGATCCTCGTGGTGATGGTGTTTCCATCGGCCAGAGTCACCTTCACCGTGTATATTGCACGGCTGGGGTCGTTCAGCTCATTGCAAAATTCCTCATAGCTCATATTGCCCTGGGCTTTCATGGCGGCGCTGGCCTCCGCCAACTCCTCGGGCGTCCAATCTCTGCTCATTCGCACCTCCATAGCTCCGGGGTCTGTGCAATAGCCCACGCGACCAGCGGCATCCTGTTTCCCAGCATATCCTCCAACGCTTCCTCGGTGCCGCAGGCGTCGCAGATATAGACCGTCGCCCGGCGGCTGAGTGCGTTTCGCGTGACACTTTCAGTATCCATCGCCATCTTCCCGCAGCGGGGGCAGGCAAAGTGCCCGCCCTCCTGCTCCTTGGCAAACTCGGTAATGAGGATCCGCGCCAGCGTTTCCTCGTGCGGCTCAATGGATTCAATGCGCCAGTTTTTACAACCGTTCACTTCGGCGTTGGCACGGGCTTGCCGTGTCGCCTCCTCCAAGGTCGGCGCGAGCACTGCGGCGGTGACGGTCTGGTTTGTCCACCTGTTTCGGTAGACGACGGTCCAGCTTTTATTCTCCATGGTATTTCCTCACTTTCTGTCGTGGATATCCTGGAGCTCGTCGATGGTAGCCATATCGACCTCCAGTGCGTCAATCATTTCCTGTATCTTGTCAGCCATGGCTTTAGCTTCGGGGTATGCCCCAGCACCCTCCAGAGCTTTGGTCTGCATTTCACGGTAGTTGTCAATCTCGGCGCGAATCCCCCGGCGGGCATAGGAAAGGATTTTCAGATAAGTCATGCCGAACACCTCCTTAGGCAGCCGGGGCCGCTGCGGCCTTGGAGACCTTGGGGGTCTTGAGCGCCTTGGTGGCGGATGTGGACTTTTCTGCCGCCTTGGATGCCGGGGCTTTTTTTGCCGGTGCCTTGATCGGCTCGGTGCCGTTTTCAATGGCCTCGATCTCCTCCAGGTGCTTGACAATCCGACGCGCTTTGCCCAGCTCGGCGCGGATCTTCTTCAAATCGGTTTCTCGGTCGGCAATGGCCTTGTCCAGCACAGAGGTGTTCAGCAGGCCCTCAATGGCCGGAAGATCGGCAGTGAGCTTCTTAACATTGCGGAGCTTTCGCAGGTCGGCACACAGGGCCTCGGCTTTGGTCAAGTGGGTCTTGATGGAGTTCTGATATTCAATCTTAGTCATGATAATTTCCTTTCTGCCCTCGTGACCTCCGGGGCGGGGAACTTGTTAAACAGCTTCAAAAATAGTAGTGACCAGACGGGCGAGCTCGAATGCGATAGAGACAACCGGGTCATCATCCATAGTCGCCAGATCGCTGTGCTGAACGATATTCTCCGCCAGCTCAATGATATCCTGATCGGTAATATCATCTCGGCTCATATGATGCTCGTCCAGCAGACTTTGGAGCATTGCTTCGTACTCCAGCGTAGTCCCTCTGGTGTACCAGTGCTGCTGAATGCAAAGACTTCTGACTGACATGGGATCAATGCACTTGTGCACGATATAGGTCTTTCTCATAACAAATACTCCCTTCTTCATTTACGCTATCGGGGCTATTCACCCGAGAGCAATTTCCTCAATTTTCTCATGCAGGTCATCCATGTCCAACTCATTTAGAGCGTCTGCGACCTCTTCCATAGCGTCAATGCATTCCTGCATCCGCTCGCCGCGTTCGCCCTCCTGAAGCGATTCGGGAAGATTGCCGAGAGCCTCCGCTTCATCATCAATGACCTCCTGCAGCGCTTCCTTGACCTCCTCAATTTTGCTGGTCAATTCATCCATCTGGCCGAGGATAATCTTCAGAGTTTTACGCCTTTCTCTGTTCATAAATCAACCCTACGCTTTCTTGACGATGACGGTGATACCAACGAGATTTCCGATAGCCGGATAGTGCTCGGGGTAAACCTCTACGACTTCATAGGCCGCCGCGGTGCGGAGTGTGATCTCCTTAGCTGGCCCGAAGTAAATGCCCTCGGAGATGGATGGATCTTCCGAAATCCAAACGGTAGTGTTCTCATACACCTTGTAGAGCAGGTCGGTCAGTTTCATGGTGACTCCTCCTTATTCCCACGCGCTTTGCGTCCAGTCTTGGTGGTTGTTTTCAACCCAGCGGATAGCGGTTTTAGCCGACTTGAAGTTCTTGACCTTCACGAGCTCCGGCTCGTCGAAGGCTTTGACCTTAGTTTCCGCAGCCCACCGGTCGGAAAACTGCGTGACCCACCACCACTGGCTACCGAACCGCTTTGCATAACAGGTAGGTGTTCCGTCCTCATTGTCCATTTCGTGGATGATCTCCCAGTTTTCCATCATTTTGCGTTCCTCCTTGATTTTTTTGCCTTACTCGGTTATAATCAAGGCGGCCGGGGTAAGGCTCCCGGCTCGCCTTTCGGGGTGTTTGAGCGGCGTTCTTGACGGGGCGGCCGCTCATTTTTTATGCCTTGATCTTGCTATCTCGAACGATTTGAGCGGCGGCTTCGGCGTCTTTCGCGTTCGATTCAATCAGCTTTGCGATGTTCTCGAGATACTGATTGAGCTCGGCGGTAGTCATTTCGTTCAAGTCCTCACTTCCTTTCGTAAGAGGCTTTTCACTCGGGAGTTGTTTACCTCTGCCTTACGAGTATATAGTACATCAATTTGATTTACTTGTCAACTCTTTAGATAAACTTTTTTTGATTATTTTTCAAACCATTAAAGTTGACAAGTTCATGTTTTTGATGTACTATGAAAAGTACAGAAAGGAGGCGTTCTATATGTCTGTATCGGACAAGGTAAAAGGCTTGCTGGCTCTCTGTGGGAAAAAGCAGATTGATATGGCTGCGAGCTTTGGCATGAGCAAGCAGACAATGGGGAATAAGATGAACCGGGGAAGCTGGTCCGCCAGCGATCTCGCAAAAGTCGCCGAGTTCTGCGGTTGCAAGCTAGCGTTTATCATGCCGGACGGTCAGCAAATCGTCATCGACGCAGAAGAAAAAGAAAAGGCCTCAGACGAATAAACGTCCGAGGCCGGGGAGCGGCTTATCGCTTGATATGTATTTGTACACCGGTTCTGGATCTTGTCATCAGTTCGGGGTTTGGTTCTCGGACGATAAGATCAGAGAGCTCACAACCCAGCGCCTCACATATCAAGTCGAGATGCTCCAGATTGACCCTTTCGGCAATTTCATGGTAGAGGTCATTGATCGTTGATGGCCGGATACCCGTTGCCCGTGCAAGGTCAGCCTGAGTCCACCTCCGCTCGCCAAGCCGGGTGGACAGTAAAATCCTAATCATAGCCTGTCTCCTTTATGTTAGATTTTAACTATGATTTTAGATTTTACTGTAATTTGTTAGAAAATAACGGACTTCGTTATTCTATGAGCAGGGGTCAAACAGGGGTCACCCGAACAGTAGTCAATGCCCGCAAACCCGCACCACATCTACGTTTTGGGGCATTTCTATTGGTAGCTTGACGTGCGGAAGGTCGGCGGTTCGAACCCGTCAATGTCCACCACAAATCGACTGCTTCAAAGCAGTCGATTTTTTATGTGTAAATATGTGTAAAAGTGCACGTGTATTACACGTGCACTTTTCAGTGGGATATCATCCTGCTTGGGTATCGCGGTGCTTTTTCCACAGAACACAGAGCAGATAACCAAACAGAAAAAATCCGGTGGAGCTGATCACAAACGCAGCTGTGCTGCATTCCATTGAATCGGACGGGTTGTGCGAACACATGGAGAGCGGCAGCAGAGAAAATGGAAAGTAGATGCCAAACCCTTTGACCAGTGCGGCAATCCCGCAGAACCCGCCGAGGATTCCGGCGCCAACTGGGATTGCAAAGGAACGGATGGCCAGTGCCAGAAAAAGCAGCAAGGCAGCTTCGGTTGTCAAGCTCCACCAGCCACGCAGCAGCCAAAGAGGCAGCGCAGTCGGGATTGGTGCGGTCAGACCCGCCAACTTACCGCTGAGTAAAAACAACGCGCCGATGAACAGTTGGGTCAATGCTGTTAAGCCGGAAACAACCGTCAGTTTGGCCAACACTATGGTCGGGATGGGGATGGGCTGCGTCATAACAGTGTTCCAGTTGTGGTTTAGATGCTCCAGCCGGCATAGATAGGCGCAGTATACACCAGTCAAGGCTGGTGCAAACAGCGTGCAGTAAAACAGTGCGTGCTGGGTCCAGAGGGAATACCATTGCTGTGTAAGCATTCCCAAATTATTTAGATAATTAAATGTACCGAACCCTGCCGACATTACGGGCATGATCAGCAGCGCCAGCCAAATATATGAACGGCGGAGCTTGCGGTATTCTGCGCGGATCGAACGAATCAGCAAAACTCATACCTCCTTTTTGATAAACAGTCGGCGGCCGATGATGTATATCGCTGCAAAAAAGAGCAGAATACCGATTACACCGTCCCAAGCAAAACCGGTGAAACGGTAGGTTACGATCCGGGTGGTTTCATTCCAGTCCATCACCGTATTATACAGTACGGCGTAATACGCCCAGATAAAAAAGCGTTGGAAGCTTGGCGGGAAAAACAGAGAAAACAGGCCGAGCAGCGCGCCAATCAGACCGGCGATCATACCGATCATCTGATTGGAAAGCAGCAGGGATAAGACAAGTTGGAATAATAGAATGGTCAGTGTGGTCAATAACGTACCGACGGTGTATTCCAGAAGCCTTGACCATGGCGGTGTGCCTGCAAATCCACGTAACACACCGAAAATCACGATTGTAGCAAGCTGCAGGGCGACGAATACCGTCATATATGCACCGGCACATAAAAATTTAGCATCAAACACAGATCCTGCTGACTGTACGGTTTGCAGCAGCTTAAGTGTTTGCCCTTTGTGCTCGATATCTGCGATTCGTGAGGCCAGTACTGCAGCAACCACCGGTGTCATCATGGCATTGAGCAAAGGGAAGCTGTATAAAATATCTGCCCAGCCCTGCGACAACGCACGGGCATCCATGTCGATATAGGACCACAATCCCCACAGCATTTGCGCGGCCAGCATCAACAGCGGCGGAAGCCACAGCCAGCGGCGTTTGCATTTGTAGAACTCCATTTGTAAAGCAATCACAGGCTTGCCGCCCCCTCTGTTAATGCGAGGAAGATATCTTCCAGATTTTTGCGGCGATCTTCGATGCGGACAATGCCGATCTGCTGGGCGGTCAGCATAGAGATACAGTCTGCTATCGTGCGATCCGGCAGTGGCGGCAGCAACAGGACTTCTTCGCGTTGTTCGCTGATGATGCCGTGATGCCGTAGCAGCGCCTGTGCGGATGCATTGTTCAACGTGCGCAGCGCCAAATGGTGTTCGCTTTTTTCATGCAGATGTGCCATGGTGTCCTGATAGACCAACACACCGTTGGCAATAACGCCCACGTGAGTTGCCATCTGATCGATCTCGCTCAGCAGATGACTGGACACAACAACTGTCATGCCAAACTGCTGCGGTAATTCACAGATCAGCTCGCGCATTTCCTGAATACCGGCGGGGTCAAGTCCGTTGGTCGGTTCATCCAAAATCAGCAGGCGAGGGTGGGACAGCAGCGCGGCAGCCAGACCGAGCCGCTGCTTCATGCCAAGAGAATACTGCGATGCTTTTTTGTCCTTCTGTCCGGTTAGACGCACGATTTTAAGTACTTCTGCAATGTTCTGTTCGGGTGCTTTGCGTAGAATTTGCAGAATACGCAGATTTTCTTCGCCGGTTAGGTGCCCGTAGTAGGAGGGGGATTCGATCAGCGAACCAATGTCCCGCAATACGGACAGACGGTTTTTATCATTCATACGCTGATGCAGAATTTCGATCTCGCCGCCGGTGGGATGCGTCAGCCCCAAAAGCATTTTCAACGTTGTCGATTTACCCGCACCGTTGGGACCGAGAAAACCATAGATTGCACCTTCCGGCACAACCATATGCAGATCCTTTACCCGCAGGGTACCCCCATAGCTTTTACAAAGCCCCTTTGTTTCGATGATACTTTCTGACAAGGGTGTACACTTCCTTTCTTGTTTGTACTGTGCTTATCATACAGTGGAAGACTTACGACAGAATGACGCTTACCTTACAATTTCCTTACATATAGTTTCCACGGCAATAGCGAAGCACATCTTGGGCAGGTAAACTAATGTGTCGTTGTCGAACTTGGCTTGTTGAGTAGGGAAGAGGTGCTAACTCGTCCCCCAAGGTATGGGAGGCAGTTTGGGCGGCATGGGATAGAATCATAAGCAGACCCATCAACTTTGGCATTGTTCACTCATAAGTTAATTTTTTTTGCAAATTATACGAGTGGGTGATTGATATGAGAAAATTGCTAATGGCGGTAGTTACAGGAATGTTAATGCTGACCGCGTTGCGGGTGCTGCTGACATTTCCATTGCAAGGCCAAGTGCACATCACGTATACGTTGATGGCCGTCCGGTTCAGCCTGCAGCATATGAGATTGCGGGCAACAACTATTTTAAGTTGCGCGATTTAGCCGTGCTCGTCAACGGCACGGACAAGCAGTTTTCCGTTGATTGGAGCGAAGAGAGTAAGTGCATTTTTTTGCGCACTGACATGCCGTATCAGTCGGTTGGTGGCGAGCTGAGCAGCAGCATTTCAACACAGCAGGCGAACCTCAGCACGCATCGTGTATATATTGATGCTTTGCCGATATCATTTACTGCCTACGAGGTTGCGGGGAACAACTACTTTAAGCTACGCGATCTGGCAAGCGCCTTAGATATTGGCATAGGCTGGGATGAGTCGCTGCGTCGAGTCGATATTTCAACCACACAAAGTTATGATACGCCCAGTCGGGAAGAAATGTTGCCGATTGATTATCTGGGCATAACGATGGATAAAGTTGGTGATCTGTGGGGATACCCTTTTACCTACTTGGATTATTGGTACAGCGGAAACGCCAAAGGAATTTACTACAATGATAATCGTGTGCCTATGGGTTTTTACTATTACGATGCGGAATTCGCAGGGCATGCACAGGGTCCGGAACAGATTATTCTCGTTTCACTTGGACGAGATGCCTATCCTCGGATTCAAGAGATCGCTCCTGGATTGCCACTTAACGCGACCTATGCTGATCTGCTTACCAAGGGATATCAGCCTGTGCTGCACACAGATCCTGACGAGGTGAGTGGGGAAATCAGCGCCGCCACCGCTGGTTGCAGCATTGATATGTCAGGCGCACGAATTAATTTCTACTGGTATGACTATGCTGACCCCTATTCAGCACCAGCCGATCTGATTGATGTGTACGCATACGATTTGATCCGAGAACTTACCGGAGGCTGAGATTCGATTGTTTCTCAAATCAGAGCGTTGGATATTAGCAGGGGAGGGGCAGAAGTGCCTCCCCTTTCGCTTTGGCCAAGGGATGTTTTCTATTGGTGTGTTTGGATCTTATCCTAACATAACCAGTGGTCGGGGTGCATCTACCCTCAAATAGCCAACAGCACTTCTGCCGATGAGAAACAGACAGCTAATCAGCCAAGTGTTCCTGCACAAACCGAATCGAGAGAACCGGGAAAAGAGAGTATATCTTCGGATTTGCCGGCATATCCGTCCGAGGATGCGGGAAGTGTCATGTATCAAAGTTCTTTAGGGTACTCATGCAAATATGACCCAACTGTTTTTACGTTGCTGCATTATTCAGTTAGTGTTGAACGTGCGAAAAGGTAGGCTTTGAGCCTACCTTTAATTTGTCTAAAAAGTATTTTGCTGATGCGTGTCAGCGATATGCGCGGCAGCACACATAAAATAGCATTTACAACGCAAATACATAAAAAGTCAGGACATGTGCCTGACTTCTTATACTTTGAGAGGGAAAAAGTTTCTGTACAGGAACTTTTTTTCTCGTTTATGTTGACGTAGTCCAAATATAGATTGTCGGAAAAACAAAGTTTTTTGACAGTCTCAAGGTAATCTTTGAGCCTACATTTTTTTGATGTGCGGCGGTTCATGGCGGAATCCTTGTTTTATTTGTCGACCTGTGCTATGATAAAAATGTATAGGTGTTTGGTTGTGCCGTTAAATAGCTGCTCACAGGAAGAAAAAGCCCCGCCAAAGCAAAGCATGTTAGGATTTAATTTGTTGTGATATATTTTATAAAAGGAGAGATGGTTGTGAATTTGCAGGAACGAGTTGATTTAAAAAAAACGGATCGCCCCGAGCTGTATACACTCGAGCCGCCGTTTCCGACAACAAACTTTTTAATTGAGACATCGAATGCATGTAATCATGCTTGTATCTTTTGCGCTCACCAAAAAATGAAGCGGAAAATTCGAAAAATTGATAAAAACTTGGTTTTTGATCTGCTCCAACAGGCATATGACCTGGGAACCCGGGAAGTGGGGTTTTATGCTACGGGGGAACCGTTTTTGGTACCTGAACTGCCGGACTATATCAAAAGAGCAAAAGATATTGGCTATTCCTATGTTTATCTGACCTCAAACGGATCGGTGGCAACGCCGGAGCGCATTAGAGCCGTTGTTGATGCGGGATTGGACAGCATCAAGTTTTCTATCAATGCTCCGGAGCGGAGACTGTATGAGTTCATCCATGGAAAAGATGATTTTGATGCTGTGATGGAGCATTTGAAATACCTGAATCAGTATCGAAACGAGAGCGGAAAAGAATACAAAATTTTTATTACCGGCATTATGACACGATTCACAGAGGAGTACAAAAACGATTACTACACGGTTTTTGATGGGCTTGCCGATGAAATTGTTTTCAAGAATGTATATAATCAGGGCGGATATATGCCGGAGATTGATACATTGTTAAAATGTTCAACTGATGATGAGACATTCCGCAGATGCAACTTGCCCTTCGATGCCATTTCGGTAACATGCGAGGGCTATCTATCGGTGGAAAATGCGGATTTTGAAGATATGTTGATTGTTGCTGATTTAAACAAAGTTTCTTTGAAGGATGGATGGTACGGGGAGAAGATGAAAGAAGTCCGGAAAATGTTTTTAGAGGATAATCTCGACGGCACATTGTGTGATGGCTGTGTTCATCACTGCCTTCGTCCGGCCAAGGCGCTGATGCCTGAATATGCTACGCCCAATGATGAGATCTTCTCGGATAAACTGGTGCGGGATCGCATCTTAAAGGCCGGATACAAGATTTAACGGAAAGGGGAAAAGTTATGAGTCGCATCCGCCCTCTGGTCTATGTGCCGATGGCAGTAGATATTGTTCACCCCGGGCATATTAACATAATAAAAAAAGCAGCGGAACTTGGGGAGGTTATGGTAGGGCTGTTCACAGATGAAGCGATTGCCACCTATAAAAATCCTCCGTATATGGATTACGCTACACGAAAAATCGTTATTGAAAATATCAAAGGTGTTAATCAGGTTGTACCGCAGACCACACGTGACTATGAGGAAAATTTACGAAAGTACCGGCCTGAGTTTATGGTACATGGAACTGACTGGAGAGAGGGGCCGCTGGCTGATGTGCGGGCAAAAGCCATTGCCATTTTATCAGAATGGGGTGGTGAGATTGTGGAACCGGAGTATACAAAAAATATATCTTCTTCTATGATTAAACAAAAAATTAAGGAACGTGAAGAAAATAAACAGTAAAATCCAGATAAGCTTCGAACGGTTGCATATATGGGTTAGGGAAGAAAGGTGGAAGTGATAGTGAAAAAAGTGTATCTTAATGTTAGCACGGATATTCTCCATTATGGACATATTGCACTAATGAAGAAAGCTGCCGAACTGGGTGAGCTGATAGTAGGTGTTTTAACAGATGAGGTGGTGGCTCAGTATCGCCGTGCCCCGCTGGTTCCATATGAGAAGCGTAAAGAAATGATTGCACAGCTCTCCTTTGTCAAGGAGGTGGTAAAACAGGATACCCTAAGCTATGAGACAGTCATTCAACAGTATCGGCCTGATATTGTAGTGCATGGTGATGAGTGGAGAATCGGTGGAAAATCTCGAATTAGAGCCGATCTGCTGAAGCTTTTGGATGTATATGGCGGAGAGTTGGTCGAGTTTCCTTATACTGAGGATGAAGCCATCAATGTGCTGGAATCTACCGTTTATGACAGGTATGCGGTACCGGAAATTCGGAGAGGTATGCTGAAACGTCTGCTGGGGCTGAAAAAGTCCCTGCGCGTATTGGAGGCTCATAACGGACTTACCGGTCTTGTGGTTGAGAATGCTAAAATTACCACCGAGGATGGTATGCAAAAGACGTTTGATGCGATGTGGATTTCGAGTTTGTGTGATTCTGCCGCGCGAGGGAAGCCGGATATAGAGTTAGTTGACTGGTCCAGCAAGATTGACCGCATTAACGAGATTATGGAGGTTACCACCAAGCCTATCATTGTAGATGGAGATACCGGTGGGATGCCGGAGCACTTTGTATATAATATTCAAACTTTGGAACGTATTGGCGTTTCGGCTATTATTATTGAGGACAAGACTGGCCTGAAGAAAAATTCCCTTTTCGGAACGGAGGCGAATCAGGTTCAGGAAGAACCTGAAATCTTTGCGGATAAAATAAGACGCGGTAAGCAGGCTTTGAAAACAAAAGAGTTTATGATCTTTGCCCGTATTGAAAGCCTGATTTTGGAAAAGGGAATGGAGGATGCCTTGCACAGAGCCCGCGTCTATCTGCAGGCCGGTGCAGACGGCATTATGATTCATTCCAGAAAAAAGACGCCTGACGAAGTGTTTGAGTTCTGTCATAAGCTGAAGGCTGAATATCCGGAAACTCCGATTGTAGCAGTGCCTACTACCTATAATACTGTGACGGAGGATGTGTTGTCGGATAACGGGGTTAATATTATCATTCACGCAAATCATCTGCTCAGAAGTGCATTCCCGGCCATGCAGAAGACAGCGGAGTGCATTTTGCTCGATGGATGCTCCGGTAAGCGGGCAGATCAAAACTGTATGCCGATTAAGGATGTCATCCGCTTTATTCCGGTGGAAATGGAGAATCAATAGACCATGACTGTAGAAGAATTTTTTGAAGAGCTTCGCTACGAATTTTTCACAGGTGTACCGGATTCCACATTAAGTCCGATCTGCGACTACCTGATGCGCCATAAGGGATTGTCGAAAGAGCATATTATCGCCGCAAATGAAGGCAACTGCGTAGGACTTGCTGCAGGGTATTATATGGCAACGGGAAAAGTGCCTGTAATTTATCTGCAGAATAGTGGGATTGGAAATCTTGTGAATCCGATTGCTTCTCTGCTCAACGAAAAAATTTATCGGATTCCCTGCCTGTTTTTGGTGGGATGGCGGGGAGAGCCGGGGGTGCATGACGAACCCCAGCATCTATTTCAAGGGGAAATAACCCACCGGCTGCTGGAGGATCTTGGGGTTCATACATTTACTGTATCCAAAAGCACCACGCAAGAGATGTGGCAGGCTATGATGGCTCAGGTGGATGCACTGCTGGCTGCACGCAAGCAGGCTGCTATTGTTATTTCCAAGGGCGCCATTACAGCAGATATCAAGGGCGATTACGGCAACTCCTATTCGCTTATGCGGGAAAAAGCCATTTCTCAAATTGTTGCACAGGCGCCGGATGACATTTTTGTGGCGTCCACAGGTAAAATTGCAAGAGAGCTGTTTGCCGTGAGGGAAACGCTGCACCAAGATCACGCAAAGGATTTTCTAACGGTTGGCTCTATGGGACACTGCTCTTCCATCGCTTTGGAAATTGCACTCCAAAAGCCGGAGCGCCGGGTCTGGTGTCTGGATGGGGACGGCGCTTTGCTGATGCACATGGGCGCAATGGCTGTGATCGGATCCTTTGCCCCTGCCAACATGGTTCATGTGGTATTCAATAATGAATCGCATGAGTCCGTTGGGGGATACCCGACGGCGATTGGAAGCGTTGATTTGTGCAAGGTGGCACAAAATGTCGGATACCAATCGGTACATATGGCAGACACAGCGGACAGCTTGCAGCAGCGGCTTGCAGAAATACGCGGCCAGTCTGCGCTGACATTGCTGGAAATCCGCACCGCGATTGGATCGAGAGCGGATTTGGGCAGGCCTACCATATCTCCGGAAGAGAATATGAAGCATTTCATGCTTGGCCTGCAAGCATAAGACAACGCAAAATTACATACTGTGTTTGCAGCGGCAATGCGCGGATGATAAGCCGTTCCGCCCGCGTGCCTGCTGCGATTAACGTAAGGAATCCGTCCTGTTAAGGCTGTAACGCCGGCAGGACGGATTTTTTTGCTCGAAATTGCCGCGTGCACAGAATGAATAAGTACACGTTTTGGTAACGAATCGTTTTTTAGCTGCTATTTAATAAATCGGATTATTCCACCGGTAATTAAGGGTAAAAAATGAAATATAAAAAATTTTTTTGAAAGTCCAAAACGTGTACTTTTGCAAAACGGAAGAAAGGTGAGAACATGCTGGCTCTATCCGTTCAAGAAGGGGATTATATCACAATCGGCGATAATATTGTGATTCAGGTATATGCGCAAAAGGGCAAGCTGACGCGCATTGCGATTGACGCGCCCCGCGAACTGCCGGTTGTCCGCTCTAAATTGGTAGAGGAGCAGGGCGCAACACCGGAATGTATGAAGCGTTTCCGCACCGGAAAACCGCAAAAATCCATTTGATTCAAACGGATTGATCCGTTTTGAATAGAAAACTATCCACCCAAAAACCGCAGACGGACGGATTCGCTGCGGACGGATTCTGAAAAGGAGAATGATTTATGAGAATCCAGCACAACATTATGGCAATGAATGCCTACCGCAACTACAACAACAACACCTCGGCACTGTCCAAGAACCTTGAAAAGCTCTCCTCGGGCTACAAGATCAACCGCGCGGGCGACGATGCGGCAGGTCTGGCTATTTCCGAGAAGATGCGTGCGCAGATCACCGGCCTGAAGACTGCCACCAAGAACGTTAAGGACGGTGTTTCGCTGGTTAAGACCGGTGAGGGTGCGATGCAGGAAGTACAGGATATGCTCAACCGTATGGTAGAGCTGGCCACCCAGTCCGCGAACGGCACCTACGATGACGCCGTTGACCGCAACAACCTGCAGCTGGAAGTAGACAAGCTCAAGGAAGAAATCGACCGCATCGCGGATTCCGCGAACTTCAACGGCATTAAGCTGCTGGACGGCTCGCTGCAGGATGGCGCAAAGGTTGCTATCTCTATTTCCGGTATGGTTAGCGGCAAGGCAATTACCCAGAACTCCGACGGCACCTTTAACTTGACGGGTAGTTTTGCATCGGGTGATACCGTTACAATTAACGGTAAGACTTATGCGTTTAAAGCAAATGCTAGCGGCAATGATGGTAAGACGTTTAAGGATCTTGCTACTTTGAAGACAGCTGTGGGGAAGGCTGAGGGCAGCGGTGTTATTACCTTTGGTACTGGTACTGCAGGCAAGACGAGTGCTACCAAGAAGGGCACGTCGCTGACCCTGCAGATCGGTGATGATTCGGAGCCTCACAACCAGATGAAGGTATCGGTTAAGGATCTCCATGCGACGGCACTCGGGTTGGATCCCGTCTCTGTTGCCAAGCAGGCTGACGCGCAGGCTGCGGTTGCTACGATCAAGAAGGCAATTAACACGGTTTCCTCTGTTCGTGGTGAGCTGGGCGCGACCCAGAACCGTCTGGAGCACACCCAGAACAACCTGTCTGTTATGACCGAGAACATTCAGGATGCTGAGTCCACCATCCGCGATACCGACGTAGCCGACGAGATGATGGCTTACACCAAGAACAACATTCTGGTGCAGTCCGCGCAGGCAATGCTGGCGCAGGCCAACCAGGTGCCGCAGGGCGTTCTGCAGCTCCTCCAGTAAGCTGTTTTTTCCCTGTATTTACGGTACACACCAAACCAAAACCGGACGGGGGCGGGCATTTTGCCCGCCCCCGTTTTTTGAAAAGGAGCCGTTTTTATGCAATGTGAAGCGCTTACCCTTGCCCGGCGCGCGGCAGAGCTGCAGCAAAAGGAGCAGGCGCAGCGGGCCTATACCCTTGCCCTGCACGAGTTGGGGGGACGCGCCCCGCAGGAGGAGCTGGAAGCCGCCAGCTACCTCTTTTTTTCCGAGGGCGATTACCGCAGCGCCTATAACACGTTTGTTTCGCTCTACAACCGGGGGCACTATCAGCCCGAAGTGATGGAGATCATGACGCAGGCGTTCTATCTGCCCAATGTGCAGGAGCAGATGGCGCGCTACCAAAAAAACTGCGCGGCGCTGCGCAAGTATCCCTATCTGTTCCGGCAAGATTTTCCGGCGTTTGATGATCTGCCGATTCTGTTTTTCCCGTTGGAAGAAAACAGCTATTTCCCCTTTCCCTTGGATACCCGGCAGTTTGAGGACTGCGTGAACGTGTGCGATCCGGTGATCGACCGCAACTTTTTCCATGATCTTGAAAATCCCATCCTTGCAAAGGATGTTTACTCCCAGTATCAACTGGAATATTTGTATGATAATGTGCGCAAAAGCGAGTGGGTGGGGCGTGACAACCACATCTATCTGCACTATACGGATTGGGCGCGGTTCTGCGCCTATCTGGCATGTCTGGACTTTACCGCGCTGCTGAAAGCCAAAAAATTCGTCTTTTTGTTCGGGGAGGAGGTCAGCCGCTACCCCATCGACTTTGCCGCCGATTTCGGGATCGATTACAGCCGGTATCCGGTAAAGCCCATCACCTATGACGAGGTGACGCGGCTGATTTGGCACACGCAGCTGGCCACGCACAACGGCGGCGACTTTTTTAACGAAATTTTCCACCAGCACCCCAATCTGCTGACTACGGAATCTATAATTTACTCCAATCTGGTAGATGAATTGAAGGAGCGCAAGCGCGAACTGATCCGGCAGACGCCGCGCGGGCAAAAGGGGAAGATTCGGCGGCTGAGCGATAAGGATGTGTTGGTCGCCTATCTGTTTTCGCGCGCGGATTCCTGCGACGGGATCGACTTCGGCTCGCGCATCTGCCCGGCGGTGCTGTTCCAGCCGCATTTCAAAAACTTGGAATACCGCGTGAAGGTATATGACAAGCGGCATCTTTCGACCCTTGCTTCGGCGCAGTATGAAATGCTTCAAAATTCCCCGATGCTGCAGGGCTTCAAATACATCAAAACCTTTACGCCCATGCGGCGCATCACCACCAGCTATGCGGCAACCGTCCGGTTTATGTATCAGAATGTACTGAATGATCAAGACAGCGAGGAAAGTAAGCATCTGATTGTATTGGATGAGATGACTAATCGTCTGCAAAACCGCAGCTTTATGATCGATCCTGCCGACCGGCTGTATCGGGACAGCGTGCTCGTCCGCTTTGAGGACGCCAAGCTCAACCCCAAGGCCACCTTTACCGCGCTGGCAGATTTTTTGGATATTCCCTATACGCACAGCATGACCTACTGCTCAGGCGCGGAGGGGCTTGATCCGGAATCGCTGGCAGGCAACGTCCGCGGCTTTGACCCCGCTGCGGTATATAAAACCTATGATGAATATGCCAACGCGGATGAACGCGCCCTGCTGGAGTATTTCCTGCGGGATGCGTATCAGGAATACGGCTACGACATGCTGTATTATAAGGGCGAGCCGGTGGATGAGCAGTGGGTGCAGGAGCGGCTGTCGCGTCTGACGTGTCTGGATGGCTATATTGCCGAGTCGCTGCGCCTGAACCTGCGCAGTCAGGAGGGGGACGCGGCGCTGACGGAGGAAGAGATCGACGCGCAGTGCGATGCGTACCTGCAAACGGTTCACGATAACCGGGCCGGGCTGGTGATGCGCCTGCTGGAGGGACTGCGGTTTTATAATCAGCAGGGCGAACCGCTTCGGATGATGAAGAAGCTCGCGCTTGATCCTGCGCTGCTGGAACAGCCGCTTTATCATTGATATGGGGGACGGTATGGAACACAAAGGGACAGTTTATTTTTTTACCGGCCTGTCCGGTGCGGGCAAAACTACCTTGGGCGGGTTGTTTTATCAGCGGCTCAAGGCTACCAAGCCCAATGTGGTCTGCTTGGACGGAGACGAGATTCGGCCCGTGTTCGGCGAGGACAGCGGCTACACGCAGGAGGATCGCGTGCGCTGGGCGTCGCGTATTTTTCGGGTGTGCAAGCTGCTTGCCGATCAGGGGATTGACGTTGTGTGCTGTTCGATCGCTATGATTTCTTCGGTGCGGCAGTGGAACCGCGAGAATATCAGCAAGTATAAGGAAATTTACATTCGGGTAAAAAAAGAAACCCTGCTGACACGCAACCAAAAGGGGCTTTATACGGCCGGGTGCAATGTGGTAGGGGTGGATATCCCGTTTGACGAACCGCAAACCCCTGATTTGATCGTGCAGAATGACGGTGAACAAACGCCGCAGGAGTTGGTCGAGCAGATTGAGCGCAGCTTGTGGAAATGATATCCGCCGATGGTTCACCAAGGGGGTGAGATGATGGCATGGGCAGATTTGCACACACATTCTGCGGCGTCGGATGGGCAATACTCGCCGGCCGATTTGGTGTGCAAGGCGCAGGCCGCGGGGGTAGAGGTGCTTGCACTGACCGATCACGACACACTCAGCGGAACAGAGGAAGCGCTGTGTGCAGGTAAGGCATGCGGCATTCGGGTCGTCCGGGGGATCGAGCTGGGAGCGAGTGAGCATCGCTACATGCACATTCTGGGGCTTGGCATGTCGGATGGAGGCAAAGCTTTGCCTGCGCTTTGCGATCGGCTGCAGCGCAGCCGCAATGAGCGGAAATACCGTATGATCACGTTTCTCCACGAAAAGGGGATTGACCTTTCGTTAGAGGACGTGGAACGGCTTGCCGGTGGCAGGGTGGTTGCAAGACCCCATTTTGCGCAGGTGATGGTGCAGCAGGGGTACGTATCCTGCGTACGGGAAGCATTTGACAGATATTTGGATACAGAAGAGTATCAGAAAATCGAGCGTTTCAAAGCTTCGGCAGAGGTGTGCATACAGGCCATCCGTGCGGATGGGGGAAAGGCTGTGCTGGCGCATCCGTATCAACTGGAATGGGACACGGAAAAACTCGACCGGGCGCTTAAAACATTGAAAACAGCGGGATTGGATGGTCTGGAATGTTGGTATCCACGGCATACACGCCAAATGACAGAAGAATTTTTAGCGCTCGCCCGCAAATACGAGCTTTTTGTCAGTGCAGGAAGTGACTTTCACGGAGAAAGGATCAAGCCGGATATCCGGCTCCAGCCATGGAATGTGAATGTGGATTGGCTTGATTAACCATGCTGCTCTTTTCGCACCGGAGCACAAGGGTTTACGTCCAAGGGATCGGCAAATATGTTCGGTCAGAAAGGGATGGACGAGCAGTGTGGGTGCCGTCTGTGACGTCTCCCCAAACGAAAGTACGGGGAAAGCGTTGTTCGCTTAGCGAACCAATCACAGAACCTTTTTCACGCAAGTATAAATATTACGATGTGAGTAGCGGCAATCATCTGGATGCTTACACCGATGCTGTGCACATCAGTGAATTTGCAGTGAAAGCAATGCAGTGGGCAAATGCTGAGGGGTTGATTAACGGCAAAACCTTAGAACAGCCTTCCATATACGCTCACGCGGAAAACTGGGCGTATATGGAGATAGATGAGACTGCGGATGCAGATGTGTTTTTTATCTGTCCCGCTGTTTATGGTGGAGGTGCTGACAGCTTCAATATGTCCATGGATGATGAAGTTACTAAGGGCGATTTCCTAGGAGCTATCAATATGGAAATATGACCGAAATGTGGTATAATGAGTAAAAAGAGGCATATTAATGCGAATCTTAGATCTTTCTCTGCGAAACTTTCGAAGCTTTCTGACCGGGGCAAATCTTTGCAGTGTGTCCGTCAGACTGTCCAAGCGATACTGCTGGGCTTTTCGGATATGAGCGTGCGGCGCAATCTGCTGCGATTGTCTGCGACAAAGAACGGCATAGCGTACAGCGTTGATTCGCTATCTGGTGGCAAAAATGTACCCTCGCTCTGTTAGGTGATCTCGCTCGTTGGCTGGCGTTGGCAAATCGGCACGCAGACACCCCGTTAGAAGGCAGTGGCATTTGTGGATCGACGAGATCGAACTGCACATGCATCCGTCTTGGCAGCGCATGGTTTTGCCGGTGTTGAGAAAGACGTTTCCGAACATCCGGTTTATTGTTACGACACATTCACTGCAAGCTTTGGGGAAAGCTGGCAATGAGTATAACGTGTATATGCCCATGAACGAGGAATATATGGAAACCGGCTCATTTAACCCGGCGTTCCAAGATTTGCGTTGCATGGCATCCGATGCAATCGAAAATAATGATTTAGACACGGCGGAGTGTTTGATTGATGAGGTGAAGCAAATCGTTGGGCCGAACAATGCGACAGTTTTCAAACTGGAAGGACATCTAAAAAGAGGATGGTTGTTGTATGCGAAAAATCAGTAAGAAACCGCTTCCTTCCGCGATTGAGCAGATTCGCCTTGACCTGAAAAGCGGGTCCGCCGACTACGCCAGTGCCGTCGAGCGACTACTTGCTGAATGTAGTGTCCCTGCCCTCCCCGGTGTGACGCCGGTCGTTGCCATTGCAGAACGTTTGGGATTTGGGGTATACAGCGCGAATTTTAAGAACGCTGATGCGGTGTGTACAATGTGCGATGCTTTCTCTCCGGTTAATCCCTTCAACCAGCGGCGCGTAATCGTGGTAAATGCGAACGAGCAAGCCATCGGAAAACAGCTTGCAATCGCGCATGAGTTGGGACATTTTATGCTGCATTGTTCAGATACGCATGAGTTTTACGAGCGGTTGCCGAAAGAACTTCATTCTGGGCGGCGGAGTCAACAGGAGGACGAGGCGACCCGTTTTGCTACCGAGCTTCTAATGCCGAAAAGGGCGGTTCGTGTAGCTCTGGAAGATTTGCAGTTCTCACTCATGTCGGTTAAGGCGTGCTTTTTGTCGAAAACATTTTTGGTTTCGGAGAAAATGGCGTTGAAGCGGCTGGAGGAAATCGAAAATTTGTGATAAAAAAGCCCCGGAGCTTGCAACTCCGGGGCTTTCGCGTGCCACCGCAGACGCTTACATCACTCTTGTCCACGGATATTATGGCCCAATGGCTCATATTAACGGCATTGGAAAGTATAATGGCTACACTTTTCCTGCACTGATCATGCACTGAAGTGCATGGAGAGCGTTACGTTATCGTCCGCAGCAGTGTTTATACTTCTTTCCGCTGCCACAGGGACACGGTTCATTCCTTCCAATTTTTCTATGCGTATGTGTAACAGCAGCCTCGACCTCTGCAATTTCTTTTAGAAGGGCAAAGGGCCTGGTTCGAGAGGCCGTGTCTTTCAAGGGAATTTCTCGGTATAGCGCTTTGAGCTTGCGTCGGGTGTAGACCTCCGGTATAAAATACAGCATGATACTATGCAGGCAGCATATTGTAAATATTATACAGATATGCTATGCTATCAGCAGAACACTTTGCTATAAGTGTATATGAATGCTGTTTCTTTGAAAATAGCCAAAACTAAATTGTGAGGAGGAGTAAAGGTATGAGGAAGAGATTGCTGTCAACATTGTTGGCTGCGGCAATAACGCTGATGGCGATGCCTGTGGCATTTGCGGCACCAGCTACACTTGAGAAGCTGCCAACCCCACAGGTCACTTGGGTGACAGAAGACCGCACGCAAATCGCAGGACGCTATTTCATGGAAGGTCACTTAGTGTTTACTTGGACGGAGGGACTTAGTCCTGAATTCTACGTCGAAATAAAAGACGAGAAAGGCAGCGTCGTAGATTCGTATAAAGACGGAACAGATCCTTCAGGAACCGGCTGGAATCGAGTGCTTGTAGGATGGTATGCAGATAATCAGCTTGCTACTGGCACATATACTGCGGAAATAAAACTCTTAGGCGATGGTCAAAAATACAGCGATAGTGATATTGGTAAGTCGGAACCGTACCATTATATTGCACCGAACAAAGCGCTCACGAAACCCACCAATGCACGTTGGGAGAACGGCGTGCCAACCTTCGAAATTGCGCAGGATGAGCAAGCGAATGATTTATGGGTTTTTGTGCAATTCGGAAAAAAGCAATCTGATGGTACCATCAAGACGCGCAATTACAAAGGAACTCAATGGAATGATCCTCAACCACTGATCGATCGCTTCCAACAAGCTGTAAACCGTAACGGCGCAGGCGAATATTATTTCCGTGTCCGCTCGACTTCAAATGACATTCTCGAATGTCAGAATAGCCCTTGGTCTGAGTGGAGCGATGGTTATCAGGTGAGCGGAACGCCGGAAGGTCTGCAAGGTAATCTGGCGGAGATCAACAAGAATTTGACGACAGAATCGTCCGAGGATCAGAAGCAAGCCGCTATTGATGCAGTGCGTAAACTGAATCAAAATGAACTTGCAACCTCTATGGCGGCGGACCAGACAGATACCGGCGTGATAAAGCAACTGCAGGAATTGGAACAAAAACTAGGAAATGCAGCCACTGTGGAAGTAGCAAAGGATTCCGGATTGTCAATCAAGGAGAATGAGGTAACAGTGGTTGGCGCAGTTCTTGGTGCTGCAAAGTTAAGTGAGCCTCCCAAGCTTACCATCAGCAAACCAAAAGAAACTTTGGATGTACCTCCGACATACAAAAATGATGTGCATATGGATCTTTCCTTTGGAGAAACAGTTGCAAAAAATTCGGATGGAACGCTTGTAATCCCCGTTCGCATCACTATGCCAGTGCCAGGGAATATCCAGTCGGATAAGCTGAGAATTTTGCATTATCGCACGGATGGAACTCATGAAACCATTAGATACCGATTGTCAGAGGATAAGAAAACCATTAGCTTTGTAGTGACCCACCTGAGTCCTTTTGTATTTGCGGAAGAAGTTGATGGCGTTGCTATGGTAGGCGATACGGTGCATCCTACACTGGCTGCCGCACTGGAAGCAGTCAAGGAAACTGGTGGTACCATTACTCTGCTAAAGGATACCACTCTGGAAAATGCACAGTATTCCATCAATAAGCCTGTGACCATCACTGGCTCCGGAAAGATTTCCTGCACAGCAGCAGCGGACGAAACGACGTGTGCTTTTGTCATTAAAGAAAATGGTAGTTTGACTCTGGATGGTGTGGAGCTGGATATCAAGGGCACAAATAATCCTGATACTACAAAGAAGAATGATGGCACCGGCATTGATGTGCAATACGGCGGCAGCCTGATTCTGGAGAACAAGGCAGTTCTGAACTTGCATGATCTCGAGCGCGCAGTTATTTCCAGTAAGTCGAAAGAGTCCATGGAAGAACACCCCGGTCAGTTTATTATCAATAATAGCATATTCACTATTACCAACATTGACGGTAACGCTTCCAATGGCGGCGACTGGGAGATCAAAAACAACGCTGTTGTAACAGTAGATGGCTGTGGCGATCATGCGCTGATTGTAACGACTATGATGGTCGAGCGCTCCAATGTAACAGTTAGTAATGTCGGTCGTAGCGCAATTTATGGTAAAGAGCTGAACTTTAACGAAGGCGCAAACGTAACAATCAAACAGTCTGGTAACAAATTGCCCATTGAAGAAGGGGATAATAGCATTTGCCATGCTCCTTTGGAGGTCAATGAAAAAACGGGTGGTTCTCTTGTTGTTGCTCCTAACGCATCTGTAACCATTCAGGACTGTGTGAATAAGCAAGGGAATTCCAACAACACGGTTTATCTGCCCAGTAACGCAACCTACACGAACAACGGTACTGTAAATGCAACGGTCAAAACCGCAGAAGCACCGGAAGGTTCTTTTGTAGTCACGCTGGTAAGTGACGGCAAGACTGTTGGCACCGCGACTGTTAAGGAGAACGAAAAGTTCACCTTGCCGGAAGCACCCCAGAAGAGTAATTATACCTTTACTGGTTGGTCTGACGGTGCTAAGACCTACAAGGTGAATGATGAAGTGACGATTACCGAAGCGGTTGTCTTCACAGCTCAGTGGAAATACAATGGTTCCTCTGGCGGTTCTTCCGTCCCAACCTATTCTGCAACCGTAAATAAGGCTGAAAACGGCTCGGTTGCCGTCTCTCCGAAGAACGCTTCCAAGGGCGCAACGGTAACTGTGACCTCCAAGCCCGACACCGGCTACGAGCTGGATAAGCTGGCTGTAACCGACAAAGATGGCAAGAAAGTGAAGCTCACCGACAAGGGCAACGGCAAGTTCACGTTTGAGATGCCGGCTTCCAAGGTAACGGTTAAGGCAACCTTTAAAAAGGCAGGGGAGAGCGGCAAGAATACCTTCACCGACGTATCTTCGATGGACTACTTCTATGATGCGGTTCTGTGGGCAGCAGAGAAGGGCGTTGCCTCCGGCATGACCGATAGCTTGTTTGCCCCGAACGCTTCCTGCACCCGTGCGCAGATGGTGACATTCCTGTGGCGTGCAAATGGTTCGCCGGTTGTGAATTATGCAATGAAGTTCACTGATGTTCCTGCGGATGCTTACTATGCTGAGGCAGTTCGCTGGGCGGTATCCGAGGATATCACTTCCGGTATCAGCGAAACCGCTTTCGCACCGGATATGACCGTGACCCGCAGCCAGACCGTGACCTTCCTGTATCGTGCGGCTGGCGCACCGGCTGTCAGCGGCGGCAGCTTTGCCGACGTGGACGCGAACGCTTACTATGCTGATGCAGTCGCTTGGGCGGTTGCCGAGGACATTACCTCCGGCACAAGCGAGACCACCTTCAGTCCGGATGCACCCTGCACCCGCGGCCAGATTGTGACCTTCCTGTATCGAGATGTTGCGTAAATACTTGAAGGAATCGTTGCAGATGCTTGATTGTCTCTTCAATAGGTAAGCGTCAAATAGAAATTCAGAAAAGCACAAGGGTGGAGTTTTGCCTCGTAAGCGTCAAATAGAAATTCAGAAAAGCACAAGGGTGGAGTTTTGCCTCCACCCTTGTGTGCTGTTTCAGGTATGTACTTTTTTACGGCTGTCAGGATAAACGACTTTGGCTTTCTTGTAACCTCTCCAACCTAAGTGCTGGCCGCAGCGGTCACAGTAGGCCACGAACTCGCGTTCCAGCGTTATGCCACATCTGGGGCAGACATAATAGGCATGACCATTCGGGAATACCATCACTTCCTTAACAAGGAGCTCCATGCGGTACTCAGCAAAGCGCATAAGCAGTTGCCATAGAAACGATGGAGAAAAGGATATCTCAGACGATGCGTTGTGC